>CAXMPB010000025.1:0-4550 GCA_964195035.1 Cellvibrionaceae bacterium
TACGATAGTGTTGAGGCGTCTAATCCGCAAAGAACGAGTGTCTTTACAATGGGGGTTGAGTTTTATTTTGGGAGCTTTAGGAGTCGTGCGGTCAACATTAGAAAACAGAATAATACGAGTCTAGAATCGACCTAAGCACAAAATATTGAGGTATTGTTTGGGGGGGTAATCTAGAACATGGACGACTCTTATTGACTCGGAGACACCTGCCGAGCAGTTATCATCTAAGACGATAATGAGTGAGTACCGATGAACACGATAATTTCACCCTCTTGTCTGCTTCACCTCAATTACAACCGTAATTTAGCTCGCAAAAATTAACTCGCGCCGCCTAGATGTTCCTCAGGTAAATACTGGCTTGTTCCGCTACAATAGCGCAGCCTAAGCGCATTGTTATACCGTTAATCTAAACTTTTAATTTAAGTACTCATGTGAACAACAATATGAAATCCACTTTATTTATTTTTTTCCAATATATTATTCCGCAAAAACTACTCTCAAGCCTTACCGGCTGTTTTGCCGAATGCACTTCACCATGGTTTAAAAAACGTTTTATCGATTGGTTTATAGAGCGTTATAACGTCGATATGAGTATTGCCGAAAATCCAGATCCAGATAGCTACCAGCATTTTAACGACTTTTTTACACGTCCGTTAGCGCCGGGGCAGCGCCCTATTGATGCCGCCAAAGATTCAATTGTCTCACCTGCCGATGGCTGCATTAGCCAATTAGGCAAGATAAAGCATGGCCGAGTATTTCAAGCTAAAGGTCAAGAATACAGCCTGCTAGAATTAATCGGTGGCAATAATACCCTTGCCGCACCCTTTAAAAATGGGCAATTTGCCACAGTGTATTTATCCCCTAAAGATTATCATCGCGTGCACATGCCGATTGCCGGCACACTCACACAAATGCTTCACGTACCCGGTGACTTATTTTCCGTTAACGAGACAACTGCTAATAATGTTCCGCGCTTATTTGCCCGCAACGAGCGAGTTGTTTGTTTATTTGAGACCGCGCTCGGGCCAATGGCCGTTATTTTAGTAGGTGCTATGATAGTCGCGAGCATCGAGACACCCTGGGCGGGTTTAATTACACCCGTTAAAAAACAAGTGCGTAGCTGGCATTATCCATTAAACAAGAGCCCTTCAACTGACAACCTTTCAAGCGCTAAAGAATCATTCGCACCGATTCACCTTAAAAAAGGCGAAGAAATGGGCCGCTTTAAACTTGGCTCAACCGCCATTGTGCTATTCGGTGATGACGTAATGGATTGGAATGAGAGCTTAGAAGCGCAATCGCCAGTGATGATGGGACAAGCTATGGGAAAGTTCGATAGTTAAAGTAATCACAGCTGATTAATCACACAGCCTTTTATCGTTGCCCCCAGTAGAGCTGTGTATGCGTAATTGAGCAAAGACAAAATTCAAAGCAAACGTTACAATAAGTACACCTTTAAACACTTACTTTCGTACAATTAAGCAATCAGAAAAACTAAGAGTATTTATGTCTACTATCGAGCAAGCCGACACCTCAGTCGACAACAACACCGCCGCAGACTCTTCGCAAAAAACGCATTTTGGGTTTGAAGAAGTCCGTGTTGAAGATAAAGCCGAGCGTGTTGCGAGTGTTTTTCACTCGGTTGCTGGCAAATACGATTTAATGAACGATTTAATGTCTGGTGGTGTGCATCGCTTATGGAAGCGTTTTACTATTGAAGTCTCTGGTGTAAGGCCCGGCCACAAGGTGCTCGATATTGCCGGCGGCACTGGCGATCTCGCTTATAAATTTTCAACTTTGGTCGGTGATACCGGCCAAGTGGTTTTATCTGATATTAACTCATCAATGTTAAATGTTGGCCGCGATAGACTGATTGATCGCGGCGTTAATAACAATGTGCAATACGCACAGCTAGATGCTCAGTTTTTGCCTTTTGCCGACGATACTTTTGATTGCGTGACCATTGCCTTTGGCTTGCGTAACGTAACCGACAAAGATCTTGCTCTACGTTCGATACTGCGCGTATTAAAGCCTGGCGGCCGCTTATTAGTGCTTGAGTTTTCTAAGCCACAAAATAGCTTGTTAGAAAAAGTATACGATCAGTATTCGTTTCGCCTACTACCATTAATGGGCAAACTCATTACTAATGATGCCGATAGCTATCGTTATTTAGCAGAATCTATTCGCATGCATCCCGACCAAGAAACCTTAAAAAGCATGATGGCTGAAGCCGGCTTCGCCAATACAGAATTTTATAACCTGACGGGCGGCGTAGTCGCACTGCACAAGGGAATTAAGCCCTAATGTTGACCATGGAAAGAGCCATAGATCGGTGAAAAGGTCGATGAATACAACAATGGACCCGAGTATTTCTGCCGCTATTACTGCGAGTATCGAATCAGTTATTAATACTGCGCTGCGTTACGACCCTGCCAGCTTACAAAAAATCGCGGCAATTAAGGACGTGCTTGCGATTGCCTCAACCACACCGGCTCTAACACTTTATTGTCACGGCACCAGTGACGGCGTGCGCATTATGAGCCACTGCGAAGCACCTACGGCAACACACCTCAGCGGCACACCTTTCGCGCTTATTTCACTGCTAAAAAAACCAACCACGCTTGCCAATAGCGGTGTCGAGTTAGCCGGTAGCGTTGGCCTATTGCAGCGTTGGCAGGTGATACTCAATGAATTAGATATCGACTGGGAAGATGCTATTAGTAGCGTACTTGGCGATATAGCAGGCCCTGTGGCTGCAAAAACCATTTTGGGGGGGCTCAATTGGTCTAAACATCAAGGCGATGAGCAAATAAGACTATTTAAAGAATACATTACCGAAGAATTAAAAGTAACGCCTAGCAAAACCGAGCTTAATATATTTAACGATGCCGTTAGCGATATAAAAATGGATGCCGAGCGACTTCAAGCGCGCTTTTTTCAACTGCTAAATACACAAACTAAAAATACCGGCACATCAGATAAAACAAACAATAAGGATGCTGTCTAGTGACCGTTTTATTCAGAGCCTTCACGATATTTTTAACACTATGTCGCTATCGTATAGATACCTTAGCACCGGTCAAACTCCCACTGCCCTTGCGATTAGTTTTTGCGCTCTTTCCTAATAAAATTAAAAATCGTGGCTTACAACTCAGGCTTGCCTGCGAAGAGTTAGGCCCTATTTTTGTAAAATTTGGACAAATACTTTCAACTCGACCCGATCTAATTCCTCCCGATGTTGTCTCTGAGCTTAATCAGCTTCAAGATAATGTTGCACCCTTCGCGCCCGCACATTTTCGCGAAATTGTTATTGCAGAGCTGGGGCAACCCATTGAAGAATTATTTGCAAGCTTCGACAATGAACCTCTGGCATCCGCATCAGTTGCACAAGTGCATGCGGCTGTATTACAAGATGGCAAAGATGTTGTTGTTAAAGTTATACGCCCTGGAATCGAAAAGATTATCTATAAAGACACTCAACTACTTTTATGGATTGCCAAAAGATTAGAGAACTGGCTAGAAGACGGGGTACGCTTAAAACCTGTTGAAGTTATTGAAGATTACCGCACAACTATTTTTGACGAGCTCGATTTACAGCGCGAAGCGGGCAATGCCTCCCAGCTTAGACGCAACTTTTTACAATCACCGCTTTTATATGTTCCTGAAGTTTATTGGGACTACTGCAATAAAAACGTGATGGTAATGGAGCGCATTTATGGCATCCCCGTTAGTAATATCGAGGCCTTAAAAGCTCAAAATACAGACATGAAAAAACTCGCCGAACGCGGTGTAGAAATATTTTTCAGCCAAGTCTTTGACCATAACTTTTTTCATGCCGACATGCACCCCGGTAATATTTTTGTGAGCACAGAACACCCCGAGCGCCCAAAATACATTGCTATCGACATGGCCATTATTGGTTCACTTGCACGCGAAGATCAATACTATCTTGCGCGCAACTTACTGGCGATGTTTAGACGCGATTACCGCCAAGTAGCCGAGCTACATGTTCAAAGCGGCTGGGTACCAAAAGATACGAAAATAAGCGATTTTGAAGCAGCTGTTCGCACAGCCTGCGAACCCATCATAGAAAAACCGCTCGCAGAAATTTCTTTTGCCAAAGTATTAATTAATTTATTTACGACCGCACGCCGCTTTAATATGGAAGTGCAACCACAGCTCGTGCTCTTGCAAAAAACTCTTCTAAATATAGAGGGCCTAGGACGACAGCTTTACCCAGAGCTTGATCTTTGGGCGACAGCCCACCCTTATTTAGAGCGTTGGTTAAAAAATCGTTTTCATCCCAAATCCCTTTATCAAGAGCTTAAGCGCTTTGGACCAGAGTGGATGGAGAAGTTTCCAGAACTGCCTATGAAAATATTTAACAATATCGAGAAAATACAACAGCTCACCGATATTGCACCAACACTGCAACAGGCTGCGGAAGATTATCATCAATATAAATTGAAAAGCGCAAAACGCAAGAACCGCACCATTGCAGCTATTGTTATTGCCGGCGCTGCCGTTATTAGCGCATCGCCAACACTAAC
>CAXMPB010000026.1:0-2893 GCA_964195035.1 Cellvibrionaceae bacterium
CAGCCCTAAATTTAATAAGGGCGCTGCCTCTAAATAATCTAAAGCTATTATATGAGCAGGCTCGGCAGAACAGTGAGAAAATAACAACCAGCCACGAACGTCAGGGTTTAGTTTAACCGCGATTAAAGCGGCAGCTGTGCAAATAAAACCATCGACCAACACGGGAATACCCCGTTGGGCGCAGGCAATAAAACTTCCGACTAAACCCGCGATTTCGAACCCACCTAAGCAACGCAGCACATCGTAAGCGCTGCCTAAATTAGACTGGTGCAAATTAAGCGCCTTGGTGATCAGAGCTTGTTTAAGCGCTAAGCCATCTTCATCTATACCGGTGCCTGGACCTACGGTATTTTCGGCGGGCAACTCTAACAATGCTGAATATATTGCAGATGCCGAGGTGGTATTACCTATACCCATTTCGCCACCAATAAATAAATCAACATTGAGTGATTCGACTCTTTTTTTGCCAATCAGCAATGCTTTATCTAATTGCTGCGAGGTCATTGCAGGCTCAACAGAAAAATCTTTGGTGCCACTATTAACAGGCTCATTAACCAGCAGGTGATGCTGTGCAAATTCGTTAGCAATAGGATAAGCAGTTCCCATATTAACAACGCAAAAATCTGCATCAAGGTCGCGACTCAAAACACTGATTGCCGCACCTCCGGTTAAAAAATTAATAATCATTTGCGCGGTGACTTCTTGGGGAAAGGCAGAAACACCTTGTCTGCAGATACCATGATCAGCCGCAAAAACAGTAACCGCAATTGACAGCAGCTCTGGATGCAACGATGCTTGCCAGCCAGAAAATTGCTCGGCGATAACTTCTAATTGCCCAAGAGAACCGATAGGCTTGGTTAAGGTTTTTTGATAAGCCCTTGCCTGAGCTATCATTTCGATATCAATTTTTTTAACTGGCCACATCAACCAACTTTGCATTGTTCAAACCTGCTTGCTGACTATTGATCAAACATTTTTTTATAGTTAGTTAATCTGTAATTTTTAACCAATTTAAAGAGATCAGTAATTACGGTTTTTTAAGAAAGAGAGGCAACCCGGCAACGATAAGCGCAACCTCGTCGCAGATTGGTGATAACTCTTGGTGAAGCCAGCCACTTTCATCGACAAATTCTCGCGAGAGAGCCCCCATTGGCACAATACCCGAGCCCACTTCATTGCTGACCATTAGAATAGTCGCTTGCGAGCATTTTATGCCCTCTAAGAAATTTTCTTTATGAGAGGCCAAGCTGTTACTCAATAGGTTATTAGTGATCCAAAGCGTTAGGCAATCTATTAGGATACAGTACGATGGATCATTATAATTACTGAGTACACCGGCAAGGCAAAAGGGTTCTTCAATGACTTGCCATTGTTGACTGCGCTCATCTCTGTGTCGCTGGATGCGTAGCTGCATTTCGTCATCGCCAGCTTGCGCGGTTGCGATATAGATTAATTGTTTATTGTGAGCTTTCGCAATATCTAAAGCCTGACTTTCGGCATAGCGACTTTTACCGCTTCGCGCACCGCCTAATATTAATTTTTTCGACATACTAGATCTCAAAGGTTAATAATCATTGATTTAAATGTTGCTGAGTATTTGTTTATGTGAACATCAAGATTATATAAATTGTTAAGCTCTTACTGTGTAATAATATTTTATGGGCTGGCTAAGGCTACGTTTACAGCATTAAAACCTTACCCTTTACCACTAGTGCGACATCAGCCAAAATAGCTATTCTTAATTAACAAGTCATTACGCGTAACACTTAATCAAAGAAAGAAACTAATAATCGACACCTTTACGCGCTTTAATACCCACATTATATGCGTGCTTTATGTCTTTTACTTCCGAGACAGTATCCATAATATCTTGTAAAGCAGAACCACCCCCGCGACCAGTAACAACAACACTTTGGTTTTCTGGCCGATTCTTTAAGGCTGTTAGTATCATCTCTTCATTAAGATACTTGTAAGCCAACATATAAGTAAGCTCATCTAACACCACTAGATCATAAGTCGGATCTTGTAATAGCGGTACAACTTTTTTCCAGGTAATCTCGGCTGCAGTAATATCAGCCGTGCGATCTTGAGTATCCCATGTAAAACCCGTGCCCATTTGATAAAAGTACATACCGGGATATTGGTTTTTGATGTAAAGCTCTTCACCAGAAAGCTGCTGTCCTTTAATAAATTGTACAACAGCAACCTTATGACCATAACCCAAGGCTCTCATAACCATACCAAAGGCAGAGCTCGACTTGCCTTTACCGTTACCGGTTAACAATATACTGACACCACGCTCGATAGACGCAGCTTCAATATGAGCATCTATTTTTTCTTTTTGCTTCTGCATAGACTTTTTATGTTTTTCGTCTTTTTTCATAGAAAATAAACTCCTGAAACAATGAATGAAAATGATTAATGTATATTTATACGTGAATTTAACAGATCAATTTCATGTGCCAAATATTGTTCTGAAACGATTCATCAGCACCTATTCAGTATTAAATAATTTAGGTGTCATCATCTTCTGCTAAAACTGACTGTGTTGCAGCTAGCCGTGCGTACAAAAGAAAAATGTTTTTCCCATCTATCTTAAAAGTCTTACATTAAATTTAAAGATAGATGATTAAGAGAGGACACAAGGGCGGGAATTAAAACAGCATAAATAGCTTACAAAAAAAACTTATACAAAATCATTTAACCATATCCAATACCTTAAATGTTAGCCCTCCGCACCATCGTTGATCATTAAAGGGCGGTATCGAACATATATTGTCCCTTTCAATACAAAATCTAATGCCTTACCTTTCATCTAAGCACTAAAAATCAACTGAACATATTTACCGTTGCGGCGGCAGCGCTGGCATTCAATCACGCTTTCCGTCTACCG
>CAXMPB010000027.1:0-11734 GCA_964195035.1 Cellvibrionaceae bacterium
GAGACCTGATGGCTCCATAAATTGCCCACCAATCAACAAGATAATATTCACAACTATTAGGAACTGCCACCACTCAAAACCGGCGCCAAGCATTAAATCAGTGATTAGATCGGGGATACGCTCGGAGACAAGCACATGAGAAAACACAAGTGCATTAACAATAATAAACATCAGCATAATGGTCGTTTTTGCGCCATCGACCAACACGCCACGCGTTTCGCTATGAAAAAATGTCACAGGAAACTTTGTCACTATAGCGCTTAAGTTGCGCACTGCTGATTGTGAGAAGCTCTCATCCTCTGTTTTCCAAGGCACGCCTTTAAGTGGGCCCATATCTCTATAGATTAGTGTTGCAATTAAAAAAGAGTAAACGGCGGCTACTGCGGCGGCCTCTGTTGGTGTAAACACACCACTGTATATACCACCCAAGATAATGATGATTAATAATAAACCCCATGAAGCAGATGCAGCGGATTCTAAAATTTCTTTAGCCCCAGCAAACTCACGCTTGGGCATATTTTTAATACGCGCATAAATATAAATTACCGTCATTAGCATTAAGCCCGCCACTAAACCCGGTATAACTCCGCCTAAAAACATACGCCCAACAGACACATCAGTTGCAGCGGCATAGACCACCATAACAATTGAAGGTGGGATTAAAATACCTAAAGTACCGGCATTTGCAATAACACCTGCAGCAAAGTCTTTGGTGTAACCCACCTCGCGCATGGCGGCAATAGCAATACCACCGATAGCAACAACAGTGGCGGGAGACGATCCTGAAAGCGCCGCAAACAACATACAGGCAAACACACTAGAAATGGCTAAGCCACCACGCAAATGCCCCATGGTTGCCACTGAAAAGCGAATGATTCGCTTAGCAACACCGCCGGTAGACATAAATGTCGAAGCCAAAATGAAAAACGGAATGGCTAATAAGGTATATTTTTGCGAGGCATTTAATAATTGTAATGCGACTGACGAGACAGAATCGACGGATAAAAATGCGATAACGAGTACGCTAGACAACCCTAGCGATACTGCAACGGGCACGCCCAAAAATAAAAATAAAAATAAAAGACCAAATAAAATAATACTTTCCACAACTAATCCTCTTTAACTCTTTTATTGATTAATCAGCAACAATATTTCTATTATTTGCGATGAGCTCTTCGGCTTCATGAGAGGCGATAATCATTTCACGATCACCTACAATAATGGCATAGAGCGCTTGAATACAGCGAAATACAAATAAAGCTAAACCTACGGGCAACATTAAATAGGCTATCCAACGTGGCAAGCGTTCGTCGGGACCATAAATAAACTCTGGCAGCTTGATCGCTTCCATTTCAAAACCAGCATCGTAAAATAATTTCCAATATTTCCAAGCACCACCTTTACCCGAGTCAAAACCAAACAAGCTAATCCACTCGGCAGAGATAAAAGTAACACCATAGATAATGCATGCGACTGCACCGAATATAGCGCAGGCTTTAAATACAGGCTGAGAGAATTTGCGGATAAGAATATCTACGCCCAAATGAATGCCGCATTTAATACCATAGCTCATACCAAATAAAATCAGCCATGCAAATAACACTTGCGTTATTTCGAGAGCACTCCCCCAACCCGCGTTAAATCCGTAACGAGCAACAACTTGGGTAAAGGTGACCAGCACCATTAAACCTAATAAAATCGCAATGAAATCTTCTTCAACTCGATCAACAATTTTAGATAATTTATTCATAACTTTATACTTTCATAATATTTAACCATTAACATCATGGCTATATTGATAGTGATCATCCAAAAAAATGGCTGACTACAACTTTTAACAAATACTTCTAGAAATTTTTATGACCTATTTAAACTATTTTTATAGTGTCTATTTATTCTTTAACCAACTTATCAACTTTATCACTGCTTAATTAACTAAAAAATAAATGCTAAAAAGACCTACTTACGCAGGCCTTTTTAGCTGAAGATATTACATGCCTGCAGCTACAGCCGCGTCAATAGTATCTTGACCAACATCTTTAGCAAACTTACCCCAAACAGGCTTCATTACTGTTACCCATGCTTCACGCTGGGCAGGTGTTAGCGTAATAACTTTTCCGCCTGCCGCTATGATTTTTTGCTTACTTGCTTCGTTAACTTCAGTTGAACGTGCATTGGCTTTATTAGTTTCTTCTTTAAAGATTGTGACAAATTGCTCGCGAACATCTTTAGGCAAGCTATTTAACCAACTCTTAGAAGTTACTGCCAAATAGGTTAACAACTGGTGATTAGTCTCTGTTGTACCATCTTGTACTTCAAAGAATTTTTTAGTGTAGATATTTGACCAAGTATTCTCTTGTCCATCTACAACACCCGTTTGTAAAGCGCCATACACTTCTTTAAAAGCAAGTTTTTGTGCATTACCACCAATTGCTTCGATCATTGCAACGGCAACATCAGAAGTTTGTACACGATATTTAAGACCCGCACCATCGGTAGGAAGCACTAATGGTTTGTTAGCAGAAAACTGTTTTAAGCCATTAAATATATATGAAAGACCCACATAACCTTTATCTTCGATAGCACTTAGTAGCTCTTGGCCTTTAGGACCTTGGGTAAATCTATTGACAGATTCCATGTCGCTGAACAAGAATGGAAAATCAAAAATACGATATTTTTTACTAAATGTTTCAAACTTAGATAGCGAAGGTGCAGCCACTTGAACATCACCTAAGAGTATTGCCTCCATTACTTTGTTGTCATCGAACAACTGCGAGCTAGGAAAAAGCTGCATACAAGCCTTGCCATTCATTTCAGTATTAATACGCTCAGCAATAGCTGTTGCTGCATCGCCCTTAGGGTGACCCGTTGCAGCAGTTACAAAACTAAATTTAATAATGCGTTCACCTGCATCGCAGTTAGCAAATGTATTTGCACTAAAAACTGTTGCAGCAATCACTGCCGCACTTAAAAGCTTCTTCATAGAATTCTCCACCGAGAGTTTGTTGATTATAAATTTATGCTTATTATTTTAAAAAAGGACACAGCATTCAAATAGTGATTAGTCCATAGACATGTAAAAGCAATACTTATGCCAAACCACAAAAATCATATAACCCATTGTTTTTACTATCGTTATTTTAAAAAAATATCGCTATATTTAAAAAAAGATGAGAGAAACGTTACCAAAACAACACATGCGAAAGTAACGATGTTACCAATTCGACACATGCAAGCCCAACAAGATTGGTTAACTTACCTGTATATGATATTTTTTCATTTTTTCGTATAAAGCTTTGCGAGACAGCTGCAGCTGCTCATAGGTTTTTTTAATACTGCCTTCATTTTTTTCTAGTGCATTGCTAATTAGTCGTTTTTCAATACCCGACATTTGTTCAGATAAGCTCTCGTCTTCAGAAATATTAACTAAAGCGTCATCTGAATTGATGCCTAAGCCTAAGCCCAGCACCCAGCGGTCGGCTACATTACGTAACTCACGTACATTACCCGGCCATTCATAGGCCATTAATTGCATCATTAAGCTCGACGTATATTCAGGGATTTCTTTTCGATAACGTGTTCTCGCATCTCGCGCTAAGTGGTGCAATAGTAGCGGAATATCATCTTTTCTTTCTCGAAGTGGCGGGATTGTTAGCGTAACAACATTTAGTCGATAATATAGATCCGCACGAAATAACTGTTGCTGACAGGCTCGCTCTAAGTCTGTTTTAGTTGCCGCAATAAAGCGGATGTCGAGATCAATCACTTTATTAGAGCCTAGGCGCTCAATAGAGCGCGTCTCGATTACACGCAATAGTTTAACTTGTAACTCTAATGGCATCGATTCAATTTCATCTAAAAAAATTGTCCCGCCGTTGGCGTATTCTAGTTTACCCACACGCTGTTTGTTCGCGCTGGTAAAGGCTCCAGACTCGTGACCAAACAACTCCGACTCCATCATCTCGATAGGAATCGCGCCGCAATTTAGTGCAATAAAGGGCTTATCTTTGCGAGAACCCTCTTCGTGTAATGCACGAGCCACAACTTCCTTACCCGAACCTGTTTCACCCCAAATCAAAACATCAACATCGGTTTGTGCAAGCGCCTTTGTCTCGGCTCGGAGTGTTAACATTGCGGCTGTGCGACCCACTAAGCGCTTATCTAGCCCATCTTGACCGGCGAGCTCATCGCGGAGCGTTCTGTTTTCTAGCACTAGTCGACGCTTTTCTAGACCGCGCGATACGGCACCGACTAATCGCTCTGCCGCAAAGGGCTTTTCGATAAAATCGTATGCACCATTTCGCATAGCATTAACTGCAGTTGATATATCGCCGTGACCCGTAATAACAATTGTAGGTAGTGCCGGGTCTATCTCTAACACCTTTAATAAAAGCTCTAAACCATCGATAGCAGGCATTTTTATATCTGTTATTACCACACCATATAAATCACGCGTAATACTATTGAGTGCATCATAGCCATTGTGGTGCGCATCCACACTAAAACCAGCAAGTACTAAACTTTGTGTTAATGCATGACGCAAATCTTCGTCATCATCTACAATTATTACTTTGGCATTTTTAATCATTATCACTCAATTTGTTAGCGTTACTTTTAATTGTTAGCTCTTCGACAAGTCTACGCTAATTTTTTTGTTAGCTCGGACAAAGGCAAGCGAAGCTCAAAAACTGTACCGTAAGCTTGCGTATCAACACCATTTTCTTTGAGACGAATCGACCCTTTAAAATCATTCATTAAAGTTGACACTATAAATAAACCTAAGCCCAAGCCATTGCCCGTCTGTGTTTTTGTATAAAATGCATTAAACATATCGGCTATAATTTCTTCAGGGATTCCGGCTCCAGTATCTTTTATCAAGATAATGACGTATCTATTACTATTATGCGTTTTTTTTGTATCTTCTATAAACCATTTGATTTCAACTTCTTGTCGAGCGCAATCAGCGACTGCATCCATTGCATTAGTTACTAAGTTAGTCACTACTTGCAAAAGCTTACCTTGCTCACCTTTTAGGTGAACGACCTCTTTGGGTGAGAATAGCTGCAGCGAAACATTTTGTTTTTTTGCTTGTGGCGACAACAAAATGATTAACTCATCCATAACAGAATCAACAGAGAAGTCTTCGTACTCATGGGTTGCCTTATGAGCAAAGCGACGAAGAGTACTGGTCAAAGCTGCCATTTTATCCACCAATAATTTAATACGCTGTAAGTTTTCTACTGCGTTTAATGAGTTATCTTTCTCTATAAATGTAGCGGCGTTATCAGCATAAAAACGAATAGCCGTTAAGGGTTGGTTATACTCATGAGCCAAAACAGTGGACATTTGACCAATACCTGCAAGCTTTGCCGCTTGAATCAATTCATCTTGTGCCTCTCGCAGGTCTATCTCGACATTACGTCGCTCTTCTATCTCAATATTTAATTGCTCATTACTGTTACTTAGCTCATGTGTTCTATCCCTCACTTGACGTTCTAGGCGCAACGAAAATGCTAGGTACGAACGCTGCTCTTTGAGCAATCGCCGTTGATGTGTTCTCCACATAAAAAATGACATCGCGATTAATGACAACACCAAGAAAGCAATAAGAATTGCATTGTTTCTTTGAGCGCGGATGGCATCATAATTAACGAAGGTATGAATATTCCAGCCGAGCAAAGGAACGAACTTAGACTCGTGCAAAAAAACTCGGCCTTCTTGCTCTCGTAAGGCCACCTTAAATTTTAATTTTTTTTCTGAAGAACGAGACACACTATCAATCAAATAATGACTATTATTTGATTGATAGTTTTTATTATCAAGTTTTCTTTTGTTACTACTGTTAACGCTAGCATTGGTAACAACGCCATTAGCAACACGTTGATCGGCAAGTTTGAAACTAGCAACAGCATAATTAAAATAACGTAAGCGCCACTGTCGAACACTCGACAACAAAACTCTCTGCCTTACATCAATCACAAGAATCGGATCTGGCAACAAAACTAAGACTTGCTCTAAATATTCTAAATTTAGTCGAACCACCACTACGCCTAATATTTCATTTTTATAAAACACGGGCGACGCAATAATATAAAGCCTTTGACCTGACTGGGTCACAACATTATCTCGACCTAAATTACCTTGCATAGCACTTATAAAATAGCTCTCTGCAGAAATATTGACGGCATTTTCATCGGGCTGATCTTTTCGAAGAATATTACCTTTTTGGTCGACAATCCATATATCATTGGCGCCACTAATACCAATAAAATCTAAAGAAAGCTGATTAGAACTGGGAAGAATATCGAGAGGGTTACGCGCACGTAGGGCGAGTGAAATATCAGGGCGACGTGAAATAAGTGCCGCCAGCACGGTGTATTTTTCCATGCTTGTCTTTAGGGTTTCAGCTTGAAAAGCCAGTGTTCCCTGCATGCGCGCATGGGCTTCCGCAACAGCATTACGCTCTGCGAAATAACCCACCAACGCTAAAACAAACAAAGAGCCCGCTAGACAATAAATTATAATGAGTCGTTCGTGATTAAAAAATTTATTTTTTAACATAAGCGCTCATTTTTTCTTAATTGCCTTGCCTTAACTATCAATACTTATCGCATCAACTTTTTGAAAGCCCCGAGGCAATTTATGACCGCGTCGACCACGCTCACCACGGTAGTGATCAAGCTCTGATAATTTAAAGCTCGCATGACGTTTGCCAGAGTATACGGTTAGCTTTTGTTTACCGCTAATTAAACCTGCCGCAATTACAAACTCTTCTCGCGCTTGAACACGTGCAGGCGCAATACTGAACATTTTATTACCTTTACCGCGAGCGAGCTCTGGCAGCTCTGCAAGCGGGAACAGTAGCATGCGACCTTCGTTACTAATAACGACAACATTTATATCAACGCCTTCTATTTGCGCGTCAACAAGAGATGGCTCTAATACTTTTGCACCTTTGGGTAAGCTTAGTAATGCTTTACCTGCTTTATTTTTAGTATAAAGGTCACCAAGCTTTGTAATAAAACCATAACCGGCATCACTTGCAATTAACACACGCTGATCGTCCTGGCCCATTAACAAACCTGTAAATACAGCACCACTCGGAGGATTTAGTCGACCACTCGCAGGCTCACCTTGTCCACGAGCCGAGGGCAGAGTATGAGCGGCTACGGCATAACTACGACCGGTCGAATCAATCAGCAATGCATTTTGATTCGACTTACCTTTTACTGAGAATTTAAAATTATCACCGGATTTGTAACTGAGTGCAAGCGGATCAACTTCGTGACCTTTAGCGGCACGAATCCAGCCCATTTGAGAAATAACAACCGTAATAGGATCGCTCGTTAATAAATCTGTCTCGCTCAATGCTTGTGCTTCACCACGAATAACAAGCGGCGAGCGGCGATCATCACCATGCCTATCGGCTATGTCTTGCAGTTCTTTTTTAACCAGATTTTTTAATTTAATGGCTGAACCTAACAAGGATTCTAATTTATCTCGCTCTTTGGCTAGTTCATCTTGCTCGCCACGAATTTTAATTTCCTCTAATTTAGCAATTTGTCGTAGCTTTAATTCGAGTACTGCCTCTGCTTGAACTTCGGTAATTTCAAAGCGATTGATCAACTCGAGCTTGGGATGATCTTTGAAACGAATAATTTCTATTACTTCATCAATATTTAAAAAGGCGACTAAATAGCCTTCTAATACATGTAGCCGTTTTAAAATCTTGTCGAGTCTAAATTGTAAGCGGCGACGAACCGTAACCATTCTAAATTTAAGCCACTCGGTCAAAATAACCGCCAATGGTTTTACCGAGGGCAAACCATTGATACCAATCATATTCATATTAATACGGTAAGTACGTTCTAAATCAGTCGTCGCAAACAGATGATTCATCAACTGCTCTACATCGATACGATTAGAGCGCGGAATAATGAGTAGCCTTGTTGGGTTTTCGTGATCGGATTCATCGCGAAGATCCGCCACCATAGGCAGTTTTTTAGCCTGCATTTGTGCAGCAATTTGCTCCATCACTTTTGCACCACTTACCTGGTGCGGTAGTGCTGTGATAACAATATCACCATCTTCTTTTGTCCAGATAGCACGCATACGCAGACTGCCACGACCCGTCTCGTACATAGCCAAGATGTCTTTTTTAGGCGTAATAATTTCTGCCTCTGTAGGCATATCTGGCGCAACAATAAATTCGCAAAGCTCGGCGGTGCTTGCCTTAGGGTTTTGCATAAGGTGAATAGTGGCGTTAACGAGCTCACGTAGATTATGTGGCGGGATATCCGTTGCCATACCCACAGCAATACCCGTTGTACCATTTAATAAAATATTGGGGACTTGCGCTGGTAGTATTTTTGGCTCATCCAAAGTGCCATCAAAATTAGGAAGCCAATCAGCAGTACCCTGTGCCAGCTCACCCAGTAATACATCACTATAAGCGGTGAGACGCGACTCGGTATATCGCATAGCAGCGAAAGATTTAGGATCGTCTGGTGCGCCCCAATTACCCTGACCATCAATGAGTGGATAGCGATAAGAAAACGATTGAGCCATTAACACCATAGCCTCGTAAGCAGCGGAATCACCATGTGGGTGAAACTTACCGATCACATCGCCCACAGTGCGCGCAGATTTTTTAAACTTAGCCGTTGACTTGAGACCGAGCTCACTCATCGCATAAATAATACGGCGTTGAACGGGCTTTAAGCCATCGCCAATATTCGGCAATGCACGATCTAAAATGACATACATGGAGTAGTCAAGATAGGCTTTTTCGGCATAGTCTTTTAAGGGCATTGATTCATAATTGTCTGGCGTAACCATGTCGGACATAGAGTCTTCCTAAATTTTGTCTATAATTTAACTAGAAATAGTTTTATATTTGCTAATGAGCCTTAGCGACCGGAACATTCCAGGACTGCTTAAACTTTTTGTCTGATGACGTAATTGATAATTGCCAAGAATACTGGCTACCACCATCAGCTACTTGCTTATCTGTGCCGCTGGTAGCAGGCTGATCATTAGGCAGCCGACTTTTTATTGATAGACCAGCACCGGCTGCTCCGTACTCGCTTGCAACGCTTAAAGGTTCCTTCCAAAGAGTATCAACACGACTATTTTGGTTGTCACCTTGCTCAGCTTCACTGCGTTGCAACAACCTCAGCTCAGCTCTAAATTGCATACCATCTAGATATTTAGCACCACGACTAACACTTACAGTGCCACTAAATTGTTGCCCCAACATAAGAGGACTCGGGCTAATATTTAACGGTGTGTCTCCAAAACGCCTGTAGTGATTGCCTCTGGCAAGTACTTTAAAGGCAAAAAACAAGGGGAACAACAATACGAGTAATTTTATCATTTTTTGATAATCACCCGCATGAAAATCGTCAAACAATTGTGGTCGATGATCGTAAATCACAAATACAGAGAAGGCTATTAATAAAAAGAAAAATAACCACTTTTTTTTATACGAACGGGCCCCGTGCTTGCCTGAAATCATACGCATTCCCAGCTTGAATTATACTTCCACTCCAATTTTTCCACAGATTAACATTGTTGTATTTATATCCGTAGCAGTATAACTGCTCCAGCAAGATTAGAACCACCCTTTATAGCGACACTCTGTCTAAAGACATTCTTTCTAAAAGCACTAATTCTAAGGCTAATTAGCCGTTCACCCATTGATGATTAATAACCAATCTGGCAAAAAAAAAAGTTTTTGCTATAGTTATTAATAAGCAATATTCGTTCACCCATATTAACAATAAGAACTTTAAAAGAATGAAAAAAATGCCTTTTTACTCAATTCCATTATTAACCACCTTAGCTATTAGCATCGCCTGCATTACGGCTATAGGGACCTTTTTGTTTGGTTTTATACCTGCAATTACCACGACATTAAGTTCGGCTATATTAGTTTTTACCGTTCTTTACTTGATGCTCCTTAAGCCGTTAAATGAACAGCTTGCCTTACTTAAAGCAGTGTATTTTAGCGATAAGAGCAAAATAAGTACCCCATTAGCAGTACTCACAGCTGTTGATGAGAGTCTAAAGACTTCTTACCAAACAGCCACAAGTGTTGCGGACACCTGCTCGAGTGTCGCTATTGCTGGCGCTGAGGTTTCTTTTGCTTGCGACACATTAAAGCAGCGCGTGAATAATCAAATCAAAAGCATTGAAGGGCTCAATGACACCTCGGCTATTGTTACAAAAAATATACAGGATGCCCATGATGACAGTAATCGTCTAGGCGAGCTCTCCACGCTCACCAATAAAGCCAGCCAAGATGGCCGAGCCGCAATTGAATCTACGACAGAAGATATGGAGAAAACAGTCAGTCAAGTAGAAGCTGTTGCAACATTAGTTAATGAGCTTGATACCCAAACATCTCAAATATTTACTATCACCAATGAAATTAATAGTATTGCAGGACAAACAAACCTGCTCGCATTGAACGCCTCGATTGAAGCGGCCAGAGCGGGGGAACACGGACGAGGATTTGCCGTAGTTGCTGACGAAGTCCGCAATCTTGCTAGTAGAACAACATCATCTACAAGTGAAATTAGTGGCATGGCAAAAAACATTAACCAAGAAATCGCTAAAGTTAGCACTGCAATGTCTGACTTAATTAACGTGGTTCGTGAAACAAAAGAAAAAACAAAGCAAGTCGATACTTCTCTACAGGCAATTAATACTCAATCAGAAAAAGTAGACATACAAGTCATTAAAGCTCGCGATCACGCACAACAAAATAGCGAGCACCAATCAGTGATCGCTAATGAATTTAGCCAACTAATGATCGACTTAAGATCTACGGGTGAAGACGTGGATGCAGTGCTTGGGCAAGCAAACGGTTTATCGAACCGTGCAGAACATATATATGAATTACTCGGTGAAGACGTATTAAACGGCGAACACGCGCTAGTGCTTAAAAGAGCACAATCTGCCGTTAAATCAATAGAAGCATGCTTTGATGAGTCGATTAAAAACAATATTATTACAGAAGCAGATTTATTCGATAGAAATTATGTACCGATAAAAAATACTAACCCACTTAAACATAGCACTCGGTTTGATACATTTACCGATAAAGTATTACCGACTATTCAAGAGCCCATTCTTGAGGAAGACTGCATCTTATATGCCGGCGCTGTTGACAATAACGGTTACTTTCCCACTCATAATAAATGTTTTTCGCAAGCGTTAACGGGCAACTACGACACCGACATTGTTAAGAATAGAACCAAACGCATCTTTGATGACCCAACAGGTTCAAGATGTGGTAGTCACGACAAAAACTTTTTAATACAAACCTATAAACGCGATACTGGCGAAATTGTTCATGATTTATCGGTACCCATTTATCTTAAAGGAAGGCAATGGGGTGGGTTTCGCATAGGCTATAAATCGACGCATTAATTACCTTAATTCATCTGGCCTACCAACCAAAATACCGGGGGTCGCACGGCGGCGATAAAGGATGTTTGCTTGCCCTAACCTCTCTTAACTTAAAGTGCACCCCAAACACATCGTGTCTGGGGTGCACTTTTTCATTCAGCCGTCGATCGTATAATATATTCCGGTTTTATTTCGGATGCTGGATAGATCTCAGAGAACATTTTTGATCTACCTCCCTGCTGTATAATACGCATATGGGTTCGGTTTAAATCTCGAGGTTGTTTTACACCACATGAGTGTGCAATTAATCCAACACTAT
>CAXMPB010000028.1:0-6937 GCA_964195035.1 Cellvibrionaceae bacterium
TTTAATGCGGTTTGCCCGCTCTTGGCGGTCCGTTTTGGGCGTATAACGCTATAAAATTCGTTTTCAATCTGTAGTAGGCAATCGTTAAGTTGTTGGTAGTTGCCCGAACTATCTTTTATGCCAATAGCGCTATAATCTGAGTGCTGTTTTGTAATTGCATCGCAAAGAGTTTTTATATAATCATCGATATTGTTGTAGGTCGTCGTTAACGATTCTTGCGCAGAGCTTTGGTAGCCAAGGTCACCCATTCGCAATGAGGTTGCATAAGGCTTATGCAGTGTATCTGGATCATTTTTAATAGGCTCTAAGCTGTGCTCGCGGCCTTTTATAAAACTGCTGCAAACCGCAGGTGCTGCGCCAAACAAATAGAGCAGCAACCAAAAATAGCGCCGAAAATTTCTAATTAATTTTAAATAACCCTCGGTCTTGTAGCTCGTAATGGGTAGATTGCTAGCGTCAGTTTTATGTAAGAATTCCCATAAATTATCAGAGACTGAAAAATTAAAGTGAATGCCTGCAATGGTTTGCATCGAACGCCCATAACGATGCCCAAGACCTAGACGATAGATGCTCTTCATGCTGCCGCTATTTGAGTTTCCGTATCGTGCAATCGGGATGTCGGCATCTTTATTGAGTATGCAGGGCATGCTGTTAACCCATAAAGACTCGTCGCCAATGTGCTGATAAGTGAATGTGTGTAGGTCATTCAGCTTATTAATGATGTTATTAATGTTTTTTTCTGGTGGTGTGATAAATTCGAGTAGAGCTTCGCTATAGTCAGTCGTAATATTCGGGTGAGTTAGCGCGGCGCCTAGGGCAGAAGGATGAGCCGTTTTTGACAATGTACCTTGTTTGCTGACACGCAAGCTTTCCTTTTCTACGCCCCGCGTTAAGTCTGCCAAACCCGCTAAGTTTTCTGCTGTGCGAATTTGCTCGAGACGCTTCGAAAGTACAGGCATTAAAGGCTCCTTGGTAGCGTATCTTGTGGGCTTTGTATCATCATTCTAAGATTAAGTTTTGCCAAAAGTATTTGAGTTAATGTAACCCGTAAATAAGTGGTTTGTTAGGATCACAGTAAATTGTTTTTACAGATAAAGACTGAATCGTTATTTTATCTCTATTACACATTCTCTATCAGTGTTGAGCCGCTAGATTATTATGTTGCTCGGTAATATTCGAAACTTCCTTTTCGACACTATTATTTTCAAAAACACTATTGTCATCGACAGGTTTTGACCGCACAGGGGGTAACTTGTCATCTGGGATCAAAGGCATTTTTTTTGAATTAATCTCACACTCCAGTAAAGAAAGTCGTAAATTGTAATCTTTACTATTGGCCTCAAAGAGCTGGTTAATGGCTTCATCTTTATGAATAGTTTTAAACAGCGGAGCTAGTTCTCGACCATCGCTCCATTCGCCAGATTTGGTTAAAAAGTAGCCGTCTTGATTGTGTAAAATGTACATAATGGCCTTAAATGTCTTTATTTGTTGAATCTGTTACCAAAGTGCAAATAGTGGCTTAATTATTATAAAACCACAATATGTAGTTAGCTAATATTGATGATTTTATTAATACGTATCGGTAATGTTGGGGTGAGTGATGACCAAAAGTGCTATCTAGATTGGCTTAACGTTGATCATGGGTATTGTGTGACGGTGCCACTGGACAGCGATTATGAATAAAGACAAATTATTATTATATATGTCTGCGAGCATTAGCAACAGAACTATGGGCAACGAGGCTAGGGTAATGACAACTAAAAAAGCACTTATCGTTGACGATTCAAAATTAGCTCAGTTTTTACTCAAGAAGATGCTAGGCCGGCACGAACTTGAGGTCGATACCATCGACTCTGCTGAAGAAGCGCTTGGGTATCTGTCGCATAAAAAACCCGATGTGATCTTTATGGACCATACCATGCCAGGTATGAATGGTTTACAAGCGCTAAAAGTCATCAAGGACAACCCCAATACCGCCACAATTCCCGTTATGATGTATACCTCTCAAAATGACGGCATGTATATGAGCCAAGCCCGGGCACTGGGAGCGGTGGATATTTTACCCAAACAGCTAAAACCAGTAGGGCTCGCACAAGTATTAAAAAAATGGCATCTGATTGATGACCTTGGTGTCGACGAAACAACTGCGCTAAGGCAAGTGATACACCAATTTCCCACCAATGAAACATCGAGCGGCACTTTAGAGGCAGAGGAATTATCGAATCTATTGCGTGATGCCGAATCAGCATTGGAAAAAGAAACCTTAAAACAATTTGTACAGCAGAAATTGGATAAACAAGATCAGCGCTTTGCGCGCATATTACAACAAATTAACCAAAGTTTAAAAGCACTTAGCGATAAAGAGAATAACTCAAAATTAGAAACGGAATCATCGCTACCTGCAATGCATGGCAGTGTCCTCTGGCTGGTATTGTTGATGTTAGTGACCATCGTTTTCGGCTTACTTTATTACGATCTGCAGCAAGCGTTAGGCTCGACACAACAAATGCTTATGCCAACAGCAATGCGGTGAACAGTTTAAAGCCCGTCAAGCCAGCGATCATTAATCAACCATTGACTAGCAATGACAATCAACACGATGTCTTGCTTTTGGCGCTGGAAAATTCCGTCAATAGTAGTGGGGACATTCCAATGGAGGAGTCACTGTTCGGCGAGCGTAGCTTGCAAAAATTAATTAATCTTATCGCCCCCTTAAATGTCATCAAGTTTAGTGGAAATTTACAAGTCATCGCCCACACCGTCAATTTTTGCTTAAAGAGTAATGCCAAATTATTGAGCCTACAACAACTATCGAGCAATTGATGACACCTGAATTTCGTAGTTTTATCACCGATATAAATAATGACGAAAGCGCTAATTTTTGTATCAGCCTAGTTGCGCGCGATGTTAGTGAACCGCTAACCAGCTAACCTGATATAGCTAACGCGATGACCGCGGGCACCTGAAATGCCATTGCCCAACAAAACCGTAGAGTAGAATTTGTATTTAGCACTGCGCAATAGATTGGGCGAGTTTGAATGTCAAAAAAGCTATCCAAGTCTTGTTTTTGGCATTATCAATAGGCAGTAGGTGAGTTTCAACGATTACATCATTAATATTGGTAGTATTTAGAGATTTCCGCCTCTAATTTTTCTCTTCAGCCCTTGATGTATAAGTCCTCAAAATCTGAATGGAAGCCGCAAGTAAGCGGGGTTAATTATTGGCAGCTTGTTTTGATTTTGCTGATATTTCTTCCCTCTAAAAACTGCCCTCTGGGTCATTGCTTCATTGGGCCGACAAGGTGTTCAGTGTTTTATAACTTTGACTTGACCCTCTGGCAAGCTAAACTTAATTAAATCAATGTCTTGCGCGGCATTTTTTATATTCATTCTAAGTCTGTTAAACTTTGAAAGCTACATCGTTGTTTAAAAGGCTGATGTGTGAGATAAAGTTAGTCGATAAGTACCAATTTTATAGATACTAAGGTTAATCCGTTGTTTACAAATTTAGTAAAAATTACCTCTGGGTATACTGTTCGGCCAAGCTACTGCGCTCAAATATATCGGGCTCAAATGGGCTTGGTGGGTACCTTAGCGCTGGTTAAAGTCTTGATCGCGCTCTGTTTAGTATTTTGGATCGCGCTTAGCCTGTCGAGTATCTTTTGGCGATTGTTTCCAGAGCCGGAACTTAGCAATAATGTTATCCCGCTCAATGCCACAGCCTTTGCGCCGTTGAATACAAATGCCAGGTCTAGCATAGATATTAATACGCTTAAGTCGATAGAGCTTTTTGGTAAAGCATCTACAGATGTACCTATTTCAGCTGTTGAAGTGGTTGAAATTAGTGAGAAAGTTGAAGCGACACGTCTTAACCTGAAATTAGTTGGGTCATTTGCCAATGCCAATAAAGACCTCGGTTACGCGATAATCGCTAAGGGGCGCGATCAGGATCTCTACAAGGTTGGCGACGAACTTTTAGGTCTTAGTAACGTCAAGCTTATCGGTGTTTATTCTGAAAGAATTATATTAAGCAATAAGGGTAAGCAAGAGGCACTTTATATGTACCCCGAGGGAGAGTCTTTTGACTCTGAGCAAGTCGTGTCTTCTAGGCCGGCCATCACCAAAAAGCAGGTGTCTGCACAGACAGCTTCTTCAAGCTCTGTTGGAGACCAACGTTTAAAGAAGATGAGCGATGCTATTCGTTTTTCTCGCAAAACAAAAGACGGTAAAATGTTAGGCTTTAGAGTGTTGCCGGGGCGTAATCGAAAAGCGTTTGATCAAACCGGTCTGCAGCTAAATGATATAGTCACTGCTATAGATGGGCAGACACTTGATAATTTGAAAACAGCCAACAGTATCTATCAAGAAAAAAGATCCGCAACACAGGCGTCGTTATCGGTGCTGCGTGGGGACGAGGAATTAACAATTGATATTGATCTTGATAATATCAACCTGAATTAAAGACGGATTTACGTGTGAAAAACTTTTCAAATATCATATCGAAAACTTGCATAATAGCTGTGCTAGTTAATTCGTTTTGGCTCAGTGCGTATGCACAAGATCAGCCACCTGAGTCAGGCCAAAAATTTTTCGAGCCTGATTTTAAGAATGTTGATATCCAAGAGATGATCAAACTAGTTGCTGATATTACAGGTAAAACCTTGGTTATCGATCCGCGGGTAAAAGGCCGTGTTAATGTTATCTCTACAAAAAAATTATCCGAGACAGAGCTTTATAATTTATTTTTATCGGTGCTGGAAGTGCAAGGCTTTACTGCCATTGAAGTTGGTGATGTAGTAAGAATTCTACCTAGAAAAGATGCCCGTACCTCTGCAGTTCCAGTGACTAATTACGGTAATTTAGGTAATGACGCGTACATCACACAAGTTATACAGCTATACAATGTCTCGGCGGCTAAGGTGTTGCCGGTGTTGCGTCCATTAGCGCCTCAGCATGCACATTTGGCCGCTTATGCGCCGAGTAATGCCATTATCATCTCTGACACTATTGCCAATATAGCTAGATTAAAAGATGTCATTAGCCGAATCGATCGCGCCGGTGTTGCCGAGACCGATATTGTCGAACTAAAATATGCGCAAGCAGAAAGTATCGTTAAACTGCTAGTGTCCTTACAAAAAACCGGCGAAAAAGACGCGCCGGCCAATACTAAATCATCAATTGTTGCCGACCCTCGTAGTAATACTATTTTAGTCACTGCTGATGAGGTGCGACGCACAAAGATCCGTAAATTAATCGAAAGGCTAGATACTCCTCTTGAACAATCAGGCAACGTACGTGTTATATACCTTGAGTATGCCGATGCCGAAGAAGTAGCCGAGGTGTTATCTAAGGTGGTCTCGGGGATCTCTAAATTAGCACCTGATAAAGGTGCGAAGGCCGGCGCTTCATCCGGGGCGGCAATGGCAACGGTTGAAGCAGATCCAAGTACTAATGCGTTATTGATTACCGCAGATGCGACGACGCTAGAGTCATTGCTACCTGTGATTGCACGTCTCGACATTCGGCGTTCTCAGGTATTAGTAGAGGCGATCCTTGTTGAGGTTAGTGGGGATTTAAATAAACAACTGGGTGTTGAGTGGGCGGCCTATAAAGAAAATCGTATCGTTGCTGGGTTAACTAATAGTGGCGCATTAGCCGGTATTGCATCAGCAATTGACGCGGGTACCACTCCGGCGCTCCCGACCGGTTTATTGTTAGGTATTGGTGGTGAAAATGGTAGCTCGAGTTTTGTGGGTCTACTTCGAGCTCTTGAAAGTAATACCGAAGCCAATATTTTATCTACGCCAAGTATATTGACAACAGACAACAGCGAGGCAACTATCACCGTCGCTGAAAATGTCCCTTTTATTACCGGTACCTTTAGCAATGATGCCGGTGGTGATAATCCATTTCAGACTATCGAGCGTCGCGATGTTGGTATTACCTTAAAAGTAACACCGCAAATCAGTAAGGGCGAAACGCTTGTTTTAGAAATCAATCAAGAAGTCTCTAATATAAGTGAGCAAGCGGTTGCCGGCGCCTCGGATATCGTCACTACTGAGCGCAGAATCATTACACAAGTTATCGCCCAAAACGGTGAGATTATTATTCTAGGTGGTCTTATGCAGGATCAAGTGACGCAAAGCCAACAAAAAATACCCTTGCTAGGTGATATCCCTTATTTAGGTCGCTTGTTTCGCAATGATAGTACCGACGTGCAAAAATCTAACCTAATGATTTTTCTTAAGTCGACGATTATACGAACTCAAGAAGAGCTAAGGGGTGCAACCGCCGAAAAGTACAATGATATACGCACCGATCAATTAGAGAGTATTAAAAATGGAGTACCGTTAGTCTCTGATAACGTGATTCCATTATTGCCGGTATGGGATGATGTGATCACAGCTGCAGATGCAGTCTCAAATAGTAAGTTGGATAAATAAAATGAAAGTCTTGTCCCTGGAAGAGTTGGATGAGCTTATTTTTATAGTGGCAAGTATGGAGATAATTCATGTTTGAGCAAAAGTCTGAACAGACGCTTGAGAGCATGAGCGGCACGCCAGACGAGAGTTCTGTTGGCAATGCGACGCTTGCCGCAACCGAAATCCCCTTTGCCTTTGCCGAGGCGCATAATGTCTTTTGCGATAACGACGAGTTGTTCTTTACGGGTGATATGTCTACCACTACGCTATTGGAATTACAGCGAGTTTTAGGACGAGAAATCATCCTGCATCATATCGAAAATAATGCAGATTTTAAAAGGCGTTTAACGTTTAAATATCAAAAAGCGGATGGTGCCGCGCAACGCGCTGCTGACCAACTCGATGCCGAGTCAGATTTGGGTAAAATAGCCGATGATCTTGAACATCAATCTGACTTGTTGGCGGGCGATGACGATGCGCCAGTTATTAGACTTATTAATGCGGTGCTCTCTCAAG
>CAXMPB010000029.1:0-3924 GCA_964195035.1 Cellvibrionaceae bacterium
TCTCTGCAGGTTACACGGTTGCCCGACCAATTGTGAAAATATTCGTGTGCAACAACACCTTCAACTCGTTGAAAGGCCGCATCTGTTGTTGTTTCTTGATTGGCTAACACACAAGAAGTGTTAAAAATATTTAGTCCTTTATTCTCCATCGCACCCATATTGAAATCATCAACCGCCACGATCATAAAAATATCTAAATCATATTCACGACCATATACGTTTTCATCCCAACGCATCGCGTTCTTCAACGATTCCATTGCATAGTCGCACTTATCTAAATCTTTTTCTTCAACGAATATCCGCAAAGTAACCTTGCGCTTAGATAAAGTTGTAAATTCATCTTCGATAAATTGTAGATCCCCCGCAACCAGTGCAAACAAGTAAGCAGGCTTTTTAAACGGATCTTCCCACTTCACGCTGTGACGCATTTCTCCATTTGCGGATTTAACCTCGCTTTGATCAATTAAATTACCGTTCGATAATAGAATAGGATACTTAGTTTTTTCGGCAATAATAGTCGTCGTGAAAACACTCATCACATCGGGACGGTCTAAATAATAAGTGATTTTTCGAAAGCCTTCTGCCTCGCACTGTGTACAGTACATGCCACTCGACTTATACAAACCTTCTAAGGATGTATTTTCTTGTGGCTTTATTTTTGTAACGCATTCAAACACACATTGATCCGGCACAGAAATCGTTAATGCCTCATCTGTAACGGTATAATTGTTTTTGTCTATTAAGTTACCATCAACATGTATCGATACCAGATCGAGCTCTTGTCCCATTAATATTAAGGAGTTTTGGGTATTCGAGTCGGGGTTTCGCTGTAATTCAAGTGTAGATGTCACTGTCGTTATATTTTCTTCTAACTCGAAAATAAGGTCTGTTTTTTCGATAAGAAAATCTGGCACTACATAGTCTGTCAAATAAATCGCTTTAGGTTGCGCATCTTTCATAATTTTTAGTCGCTAAATCTGATTAATAAAAAAATTTGTAGTGCTATCTATAGCTCTATAGATAGCACTATTTAAAGGTTAAAGGCTGAGCCTCATCGCTAACAACATTATCCTCAAGAACCACCTCGCCTTTGGTGCTACCACAATGAGTATGTTTTTTGGGAGCGATATAACCCGTGCGATTCTCTGGCAATAAATTGTTCTCTTCATAAGCAATGACAGCTTGCAGGCACAATGCACTCTGTTCTTTTGAAATCTTTTCACCTGTAGGCCATTTACCTAACTCAACAACACGTTTCAGTTGTTTATATATATCGGGAGTCATATTGTTCACTAAATCAGAGACATTATTGATCATACTTAAACCTATCTTGTTCTTTATTTATTAATTTATAACGTTTAATCTTCGCGTTATCGATGAAGATCGTCTTTACTCGGTAATTTATCAATAAAAACCATTACTCCACCAAAAATAGCACCGACTAATAAGCCCGATACATGTGCCGCATTTGCAATACTGCCTTGAATAAATACATCAATAACACCAAAAACCCCTAGCAATAACCATACTAAAAAGAAAGCAATCGTCGCTTTATTAAACTGTAATATAGGGTGTTTAATAAATTCTTGATACACGGCAATATAGCCAATAACACCATAAACCACACCCGATAAACCACCAAAAATTGTATTATTCATAATAGTATATTGACTGATATTACTTACTACGCCAGCCAAGAGAATAAAGCCCAAATAATGAAAAGGGCCTTTAGCAATTTCTATGCGGCGGCCTACTTCCCATAATATAAGGCTGTTAAACAAAATATGCAGAAAGCTAAAATGTAAAAATATAGGTGTAATTAGACGCCAATATTCACCCTCGTCCCAACTCTCTGATAAAGGCACAAAATAGTTGTTAGTAATCCCTTGAAACAAAAAAGGTTCCGCAAAGATAAGCTGCTGGCTATCCGCATTAATTAAGGCTGCACCTATAAGCCCTAACAAAATTATACTAATAGTTACCGGCAATCGCTTAGCTAAATGCAAGCCAACGGTAAACTTAGAATACGATACTTTAGTTGGTACGGGCTGACGGGCTTCGTTAACCTGTAACTCGCCTGCAGCCCATCGGGAGCAAAGCTGAGCCACATAAAGCACTTGTTCTTGCTCATCGGTCCATATTTGTTGCTCGGCACTTCTTTTATTTTGACTCTCAGTAATTTCTTCAGTAACGCGGCAGCGAACATTAAGGCTCGCTAAATGATTTAATAGTGGCTGTAAATTTGTCGCTAGCGGAAAGCAAATAACAGGGAACCAATTCAACATTGTCATAGAGTAAGCTATTTCCTTTCTGAATCTTCGTCTCGAGTTGGGTCTACATATAACCAAACATATTTATCGGGGTCTAATGCCTTACCCTTATCCTCATCATTATTATCGTAACGATAAGCCACCAAGCGTCCATATTTAACTGCGCTATAATCTAGACAACAAATATTAGAGCGAACCGGCACAGGCTTACCTTGCAGCCAATAGTGCCCAAAAAAGATAGGTTTAGCATCCGTGGGGTAATGAAGAAGGGTTGAAAGCTCATTCTTATCTAGTTCACGATCACTTAGCATCTCGGGCAGTGGGTCTGGCTGAAATACAACATCGCCATAGGTTTTAGGCGACTTTGCCCAAAATTTAGTTCTAAAAGAATGCCGATTAAAACCATCGCGACTTTTAATGGTGTTGTTGTCGGGTAACTTAAGACTTGTTCCTCGCATTAAGCGATCGAGTACACGCCCCTCAAAACTACTTAAATCCGTAGAGGCTTCTATAATCTCTGGTGTAACGCAATTTGTATTAAAGCGGGCTTGATATTCACGAATATAGTCTTCATCCCAGCAAGCATGTACGACCCTAAATTTATCATTCTCAATATACAGTGGCAGTTGACCGAACCATTCAACATATTCTCTAAGCTCATCGGGATAATTAGCGAACTGCTCGAAGGTCTCGGCAACAAAGCGAGTGTGGTGCGCTGAATGGGCTCGCAGGTATTCATTGTGATTTTCACGATTATCGGGCATTGCATAACAATAGACATTATATTCATGATTACCCATCACTATTTGCGCATGATTATTAGTCACCATGTCATAAACTACGCTCAATGCTTGACGAATATTTGGCCCACGATCAACGATGTCACCCACAAAAACAGCTTGTCGTTTGGGATGTTGATATATGCCTGATTTTTTTCGATAACCCATGATCTCCAATAACTTTACCAGAGTTTCCCCACAACCATGGACATCGCCAATTAAATCATAGCCTTCACATTGTTGTTGATTCACGCGACTGCCTTCCTTTTTTGTCACAAGCTATTAAATTCTACTTTTTACCGACAGTTAGATGCTGACCCCAGCCCAATTTTTTACGACAGGTATCGTAGTAATTGTAATCTGAAGGGTGAATTAATTTTAAGCCTCTGAGTTTTTTCTTAATATGAATCTCGTCACCCGCTCTTACTAAATCAGCAACTTGCCCATCACAGGTGACATTGAGTGATTCTGACATACGCTCACCGATAAGGAGTTTTATTTGGCTGTCGCCACTGACAACGATCGGACGACTACTGAGGCTATGTGGATTGAGTGGCACCAACACGATCGCATCCATACTTGGATACATCAGCGGGCCACCACCACTTAGCGCATAAGCCGTAGAGCCTGTTGGAGTAGATACAATAAGCCCATCTGAGGACTGGCTATAGACAAACTGTCCGTCGATATCCAGCTCAAAATCTATCATGCGAATATGGCGCCCAGGATACAAAACAACGTCATTTAACGCATCCCCAGAGGCTATTTGCTTACCATCCCTAATTATCGTCATATCTAATAAAAACCGAGATTCAGTAATATAATTACCGGCAAATACATCAATGATTTTCTTCTCGACTTCATTAGGCATAATA
>CAXMPB010000030.1:0-3962 GCA_964195035.1 Cellvibrionaceae bacterium
TTACTAATGCCGTTGCTGCAATTTTAGTCGTTAGTCTTATTATTTTTATCACCGGCCTACCCATTAGTTATTATGCAGCACGCTACGGTGTTGATATCGATCTACTTACACGTGGCGCCGGCTTTGGTTATTTGGGCTCAACCATTACCTCGCTTATTTATGCCGCCTTTACCTTTATTTTTTTTGCTATCGAAGCCGCTATTTTAGCCTCTGCGCTTCAAGTGTTATTTTCTATCCCGCTTTATATTGGCTATATTCTCAGCTCAATAATTGTCATACCGATTGTGACTCACGGCATTACCTTTATTAGTCGCTTTCAGATATTGACTCAACCCATTTGGCTTAGCTTACAAATCATTGCCATTGCTGCGATTGTTTATAATGAAGCACAAGCGATTCAAGAGTGGATGCAATTTCAAGGCGCTTACGCAAGCCAAACCGCCGACAACATCCCCATTAACAATGGCTTTGACATATTATTATTTGGGGCGGCATCTTCTATTTTATTTGCCTTTATGGCTCAAATCGGCGAGCAAGCCGATTACCTCCGGTTTATGCCAACCACCCAACAAACATCAAAACCACGCTGGTGGTTATCGGTTATATTTGCAGGCCCCGGCTGGATTTTTATTGGCATTATCAAATTACTATTGGGTTCTTTTATTGCCTTCTTGGCCTTCACTAGCGGCATGTCATTAGTGCAATCCTCAGACCCTGTCTATATGTATCAAATGGCTTTTGGCTATCTTACTCACTCGACATCGCTACCCTTAGTATTAGCCGGAATCATGGTGATCACCTGCCAATTAAAAATTAATGTCACTAATGCTTACGCGGGCTCACTTGCATGGTCTAATTTTTTTGCACGACTGACACATAATCATCCTGGTCGTGTTGTTTGGTTAGTATTTAATGTAATGATTGCATTACTGCTAATGGAGCTCGGCATTTATCAAGCTCTCGAAAATATATTAGGTGTTTTTGCTATTATTGCCGTGAGCTGGCTAGGCACGATCGCGGCTGATTTAAGTATTAATAAAACCTTTGGCTTATCACCTGCGGGCATAGAATTTAGGCGTGCACATCTCTACGATATTAATCCGGTTGGTCTAGGCTCACTATTAATCGCGTCAATCGTAGGGCTTAGTGCTTATCTAGGACTTTACGGTGAAGTTGCTAAAGCCTTAGCGCATTTTATCACCTTGCTCACTACTTTTATTGCAACACCCCTTATTGCTTTATTAACAAAGGGTCGCTACTACATTGCCCGACCATCAACAGATTTTGAAGAACAAACCATAGACTCCGTTAATGAGTATCAGTGCTGTATTTGTGAACATTATTACGAGCCTGAAGACATGAGCACCTGCCCCGCTTATCAAGGTAACATCTGCTCACTATGCTGCTCGTTAGACACTCGCTGCCTTGACCAATGTAAAACTAATGCACGTTTTTATGAACAGGCATCAAATTTCTTTAAGCTATTTGTTCCCAAAAAAATCATCACTAAAATCCATCCTCGATTTATATATTTTATCGGAATCGTGTTTTTAATTAGCTTGCTAAATGCGGCTATACTTTCACTTATTTATTACCAAATACCCTCTAACAATCCAGAAACCTTAACAATTATTGCTAATGCGTTGTGGATACTATTTTTTATATTTTTAATTATTTCAGGTGTTATTGCCTGGCTATTTTTATTAGCTAAAGAGAGTCATGTTGTGGCACTCGAAGAGTCTCAACATCAAACTAATCGACTCATCACTGAAATCGATGCCCATGTAAAAACCGATGAGGCGCTACAAAATGCACTCAAACAAGCCGACTCTGCCAACCAAGCTAAAAGTCGTTATCTATCTGGCATTAGTCACGAGTTACGCTCGCCACTACAAACGATTCTTGGGTACGCACAATTATTAGGACAGAATGAATCTATTCCGACTAAACCACGTGAATCTATCAAAATCATTCAACGCAGTGGCGAGTATTTAGCAGACCTTATTGAGGGTCTACTCGATGTCTCTAAAATTGAAGCCGGCAAATTAGAAATTCGCCGTGACGAAATGAATTTTCATGAACTGATGAATCAATTAGAGATGATGTTTAGACCACAAGCTGAACATAAAAACATTAGCTTTATATTTACGCTGCCAAACAAATTTCCTACTTACGTCATCGCCGATGAAAAACGCGTGCGTCAAATACTGATTAACGTGCTATCGAATGCCATCAAATTCACAGAGAAAGGCTCAGTCGAGTTCTCGCTTACCTATAAAAACCAAGTCGCCGAGTTCACCATAACCGACACCGGCATTGGCATTAACTCCGATGATCTTGATCGTATCTTTCACCCTTTTGAGCGCGCACATAATAACGAAACACTTATGCCTGGCACAGGCTTAGGTTTAACCATCGTACATTTACTATCGGATATTATGGGTGGCAATGTAGAAGTCAACAGCACTCCCAATAATGGCAGCCAATTTGTTGTCTCGCTAATGCTAGCACCTACAAAAACGCCTACAATTCAGCTACCTGCATCGCCCGTTATTAGCTATAAAGGTGCCACTAAAACTGTATTAATTGTCGACGACCAAGCTACGCATCGCGCATTAATTAATGATCTATTAACACCCTTATATTTTCAGGTCATAGAGGCAAGTGGTGCACAGAACTGCTTGCAAATTATCGAGACAACAACACCTGACATTTTTTTATTAGATGTCTCAATGCCTGATATTGATGGCATAACATTGGCTAAAATATTGCGCTCACGTGGCCTTAAAACGCCCATCATTATGATTTCAGCCGACGCACAGGAACATCATACAATTGGCGATCCAGACTCGCCGCATAATGCCTACATGGTGAAGCCCATTAAGCTAAAAACACTGTTAGACAAAATTGGGATTTTACTACACTTAAATTGGCGCCATAAAGACATTACCGCTAACAACACTGCAATCATCCACGAACCTTCGATGACACAAAAAAAATGGGAAATTCCCTCCCATCCTTATATCATTCAATTAATTAACTACGCTGAAATTGGTTACGCAAAAGGTTTTTTTGATCAATTAACTAAAGTTAGCGATGAGAACATTTTACCCTCGAGCTTAGTACAGCATTTATATCGCTTGGCCAAGCAGGTGAGATTCGATAAAATCACCGAACTACTTCAGGGCAACACTCAGAGCGATGATTACTTAAAAAATGATTAACGAAACAAACACTAATTCAGGTATTGCACTTGTCGTCGACGACTCGCCAGACACATTAGGCCTGCTTAATGAAGCCTTAGAAAACGAAGGCTTTAGTGTTTTAGTCGCTCTAGGCGGCAAGCAAGCGCTAACTATTATCGAAAAAATAACGCCCGACATTATTTTACTCGATGCGATTATGCCGACCATGAATGGTTTTGAAGTCTGCCAAAAAATTAAACAAAACCCTAACTTCAGCAACATCCCCATTATTTTTATGACAGGCCTAAGCGATACTCAAAGTATTGTTAAAGGTTTAGAGGCTGGCGGTGTTGACTACCTCACCAAGCCCATTAAACCAACAGAGCTGATTGCACGCATGAAAGTGCATTTGCGTAATGCGCACTTATCACACAGCGCTCAACATGCACTAGATACAACAGGGCAGCAAATTTTTGCAACTAACCCACTGGGTGGTATTCGTTGGGCAACACCATTAACACAAGAATTGTTAGACAAATACCAATTAGACCAAGCATGGTGCCAGCAAGAGCTTGCCGAACAATTACAACAATGGCTTAGCCATAAGCCACCAATAGGTGGTGTGTATAAACTCCAAAATATAAAAGCCGATTTGAAAGTTAAATTGATTGGCATCAAAAACGACAATGAAATTTTACTAAAACTTATTGATTTAAATGGTCCCAGCGGGGCAGAAATATTGCGTCAAACTCTTGAAGTTACCGAGCGTGAATCTGA
>CAXMPB010000031.1:0-7385 GCA_964195035.1 Cellvibrionaceae bacterium
TTGTCGGGAATATTTTATTGGCTCATTAGTGCCATATAAATACTTAATGGTAGGCGTTGTATTGGGTGTCTTGAGCAGAGATGGGCAATAATTAATAAGGAGGGGTAGCAAAGTTAATTGGCTTTTTCTGGTTTACATTAAATGCAATGCCTAAAATGCGGTGCTAGAATGCAAAAAGGACAAGTCTTGAAAGACTTGCCCTTTGAATAACATGACTATTTATTAAATAGCTACGATATTCTCAGCCTGTGGGCCTTTTTGACCGTCAGTAACAACGAATTGTACTGCTTGGCCTTCAGCTAGGGTTTTAAAGCCGTCGCCAGAGATTGCGCTAAAATGTGCAAAAACGTCTGGGCCAGATTTTTGCTCGATAAAACCAAAACCTTTAGCTTCGTTGAACCACTTAACGGTTCCTGTAGTTGTAGTAGACATAATAATATCCTGAAATTTATAGAAAGTATTGCCTGCAAGAGGCTTGAATCGCTTAAAATATAGACTGGAACTTAAAAACTGCAGGACGAGGTATTACGAATAAAACGGCGAAATGTAGGATGTAAATATAGAATTCTTTATAGCTGGTCAGCAATATATAGAGATTGCTAGTGTTTGTCTATAAATTTCTGTTTTTTTCAGAGATGTTTTTAATTGTCAACTTTATCACGGCCAGCTTTTTTCACCTTATAAAATAAGTGATTGCTACTATAAAGAATTTTATCCAAATCAATTGCTTCTTCTTTATCTCGATCAACAGGAAAGCATTAAAATATTGAGTATTTAGCAAAAGGAATGATTTGCTAAAAGCACTATAATCCCAAGGAATGGAATATTTTAGGCATCGATATCAACCCATCGCTATAAAAAAGTTTTAACGATACGCTATAGCGTTTCAACTACAATTGCTGAGTCTGGGTCAGGTGAAGGCAGGCTTGAACCTAAAAAGATTAGAGAGTAATTATGAAATCACCTTCTCCCGACGAACTGCGCAGAATTGCCGAAGGGCGTCTGCAAGTTGATGACACTCCAGCCGCTGCGATGTCGGCGATAGATGCGCAAAAGATGATACATGAACTGCAAGTTCATCAAATCGAGCTGGAGATGCAGAACTCAGAGCTGTCAAAGGCAAGAGATGGAGAAGCTATCGCACTGCATCGTTATACCGAGCTCTTTGATTTTGCGCCAATAGCTTATTTCTCTCTTGATCAGAGCAGCAAGATCATGCAGGTTAACTTTCAGGGCGCGCGCCTGCTCGGACTTAAAAGAGCTAGCTTAATTGGTCGACGGTTCTTAATCTACGTGACTGAGCAATACCGAGTGATACTCAGTGATTTTTTGGAAAAAGTATTGGATACCACTGGCAGGCAAAGCTGTGAGATATTAGTGCAGGCGGGTCAAAATACTTTATGGCTTAGTCTCGAAGCTGGCATTGGTATAACCGCGACGGACTGCTTAGTTATGATGTATGACATTACCGAACAGAAACGAGCCGAAGAAAAGCTGAAACGTATTAATTATTACGACGTGCTGACCGATCTACCCAACCGTATATTAATAATAGATCGCTTAAGCCATGCCATCGTGCACTGCCAGCAGCGCAATCGGTCATTAGTTGTTGCATATATGAACTTAGATGGCTTCAAAGCTGTCAATGTCAACCACGGCTATAATGTGGGGGATAGGTTACTGATTGCCCTATCACATAGAATGAAAGAATCTTTACGTGAAGGTGATGCACTGGCCCGTGTTGGCGGCGATGAATTTGTCGTCGTTATGTTTGATTTGGAAAAGCCCGATGATAGTGAACCCTTATTAAAACGTTTACTAGAGGCAGCAGCCGCACCTGTTGTCGTGGATGATGCCTTGATACACGTTTCGGCAAGTATTGGTGTCAGTTTTTATCCTCAAGACGGTGTAGATGCAGACAAGCTCATGCGTCATTCCTACCAAGCCATGCATGTTGCTAAACAAGCGGGTAAGAACCGCTGTCATTTATTTGATTCTGCACAAGATAATACGATTAAAATTCAGCGAGAAGCTATAGGTGATGTTCGTTCAGCGTTGGATCGACGTGAGTTTGTGCTGCACTATCAACCCAAAGTGAATATGCGCACCGGGCAGGTAATAGGCGTAGAAGCGTTAATTCGCTGGCATCATCCTTACCGTGGCATAGTCCCACCTTCAGAGTTCTTGCCTGCGATAGAAGGACATGCCCTTAGCCTTGAGTTGGGGGAATGGGTCATAGATACTGTCTTGTGCCAAATAAGCCAATGGCAAAGCTTAGGAGTTGATCTACCTATTAGCGCCAACATTAGCGCCTACCAATTACAGCAAGCTAACTTCACAACTCGCTTAGTCGCATTGTTGACAGCCCATAGTGACGTGAATCCGCACAGCCTAGAGTTAGAGATACTTGAAACCAACGCCTTTAATAAAATCGGTCAAGTGTCTGCGGCTATGACTGCATGCCATGAGCTAGGCGTACGTTTTGCCTTAGGTGGGGTTGGTACGGGGTATTCATCACTTACTTATCTCAAACGCCTGCCCGTAAACTTGATTAAAATCGACCAGAGATTTGTGCGGGGCATGTTAAACGATGTTGACGATTTAGCGGTTGTTGAGGGTGTTGTAAGTTTAGCTAAAGCATTTCAGCGCGAAGTGATTGCTGAGGGTGTAGAAACTATCGCTCATGGAATAGCTCTGTTGCAACTTGGGTGTGAGTTGGCGCAGGGTTATGGCATTGCCCGACCCATGCCTGCCGGTGATATCTCACAATGGGCATCTAGCTGGAAAGCTAATGAACCTTGGCGTGCTATCGATTGCCCGTAGCCTGGACTTGAAGTGGGGTGCTTGTTTAAGAGCGAGAGAACTTGGTGTCTATAAATCCTTCCTATGCTTTCTAGTTCCGCCGCGAACTGCATCCATAAAATGACTACTTTTAGCACAACAGCGACTATTTAATGCTTTTTATCGTTAGAGTTGTTTCTGATCCAAAGAACCCAACAATCTCAAATAGATATATATTTCAACTCTTATTGGCGCTTATTAAAGTATAGGAGGTCCACTTTGCGCCACAAAAGGCTGCAAAAACGGTTACTGATATGATGTCTAGTAAGGACTAATGTCAGTTAACAAGGGCAAGCGTTTTGAGGTTCAGCCCTTGGTAAAAAACACTTCGTAAATATGATCTATACTAACTAATAGGTAGCGCAACATGGCAACAGCTTAAGGTTTGTTCGAAGCCTAAAGCTTGAGGTAGATTGCGAGTAGTCGGCGATAATAAACACTGTCTTTACTTAAGCTAACGCTAACCAAGCCAGTTAATTTAGTGTCATAAAAAACTGGTTTGTAAGGCGGCATTACAGGAATAAAGAATGGCTAGGCTATATCACTGGATCTACACATGGATGATTCTTAGTTTATTCATGTCTAGCTTACCTGCGCTTGCCGATGAAGTCGTCCTCAAGGAATCCCTGCCTGCTTCAACCGCGGTTAGCGTGCAGCTAAAGTGGTTTCATCAGTTTCAGTTCGCCGGCTTTTATGCGGCGTTAGAGCAAGGCTATTTTTCCCAAGCTGGCCTCAATGTTACATTGATCGAAGGTGGGCCTGGCATTGATCCCGTTGATTCTGTAATAGACGGCGCTGCTGATTTTGGAATTGGTAACTCCACCCTTCTCGTTGATTTCAATAATGGTCGACCTGTTGTGGCCGTTGCGGCCATATTTCAGCACTCCCCATTTGTCATTTTAGCCAGAAGAGATAAAGACCTGCGCAGTCTTTCCGACTTGGAGGGTCGAAAATTAATGGGCGAAACCCGCCACGCTGAATTATTGGCTTATCTGGCTCTGGCTGGGGTACAAATTGATAAGATTCAATTTGTACCCCATACCGGCAAAGTGAAAAGCTTGATCGAGCAAAAACCTGGTGGCGTTGATGCAACAACCGCCTACAGTTCTTCAGGGCCTTATCTTGCTACGCGAGAAAATATTCCTCACCACATATTCAGCCCACGGGACATCGATATAAACTTTTATGGCGACACGCTGTTTACTTCGCGCGATTTTAGCCAGCGGCACCCTGACCTTGTTATCGCAATACGTGAAGCGTTAATTAAAGGCTGGCAATATGCTCTTAAATATCCCGATGAAATAGTGTCATTAATTTTGGACAAATATCAACCAAAGAAAGATCGTTTGGCGCTAGGATTTGAATCTCAAGTTATTACACAGCTGTTAGCCAATGACGTAGTTGACATAGGATTTATGAGCCGTAATCGATGGCGTCATATTGGTGATACCTTCGTCAAATCGGGGGTGATAAAAGAAAGCTACGGACTTGATGGCTTTTTGTTTGAAACTAAAGAGACACTGCCTACCTGGGTCTATATGATTTTACTGGCCGCTTGTCTTGTTATCTTTTTGGTCGCCGGGACGACTCTATATATTCTAAGAATAAATCACCGACTAAGACGCAGCCTTGTGCAGATAAAGGAGCAAAAAGATATCATTGAGCATCAGTCCACACACGACACTCTCACCGGATTACCCATGCTTCGTTTGGCGCGGGATAGATGGAATAAAGCGATCGGAATTGCAAAGCGTGAACGGTCTAAGGCTGCCATTTTGTTTATTGATCTAGATGACTTTAAGGCAGTAAATGATACCTTTGGGCACGACGCTGGAGATTATGTGCTTAAGTCTGTAGCTCAGCGTATATCTGAATCTATTCGTGAAGTCGATACGGCCGCCCGCGTAGGTGGCGATGAATTTATTGTCATTCTAAATGGCATAAATGCAAGCAAGGATGCATCGACAGTTACAGAAAAGATTAAATCACTTATTCCAGAGCCCATTATTTACAACGATACCTTAATTAATATTAGTGCAAGCATTGGCATTGCCATCTATCCCGAGCATGCTTCAAATGCAGGTGATCTACTAAAACATGCGGATATGGCGATGTATAGCCTGAAAAAGGCAGGTAAAGTAGCCTCGTGACAATCGCTAAAACCGTCTCTGACAGTGTTTATGAGTTCTGGTTGTAGTTTGGTAAAAATGGCATTTGATCACTATATAGTGGCTATTTAAAAATTCTAAGCGCTAACCTTAAACATGACAATGTTGCAGGCAAGTCGCTAGCGAAACTTTGTTTTATAAGCTTTAATTTATAGGTTACTTTTAAAAAGAGGTTATGTGCGGAATGTCCACAAAAAACACCCTGCAAACCGCAGTACAAGAGGTTAGTCATCTCAGTGGCGATAACTACTTTGTACTCTTAGTAGAAAAGTTAGCCACTTTAGTGAAAGCAGACTATACCTTTATCTCTCGGCTAGAAGCCCAAGATACCTTATCGCAAACAATAGCCGCTTGGGGTAAAGGTCAGATAATCGATAACTTCAGCTATGCATTGGCCAACAGCCCTTGTCAAGATTTAACCTCTGAAGGCGTTTGTTACTTTCCGGCTAAAATTGTCGATCGCTACCCCCTCGATCAAATGCTAGTCGATATGAACATAGAGTCCTACTTAGGAATCGCTCTACATGATGGTGAAGGCAAGGTCATCGGCTTGTTGGTGGCTCTATTTGAGCATGAACTAGAGTTAAAGAGTGAGGGAATGCTAAAAGATACTTTCTTGGGTTTCTCGCTGCGAGCTGCCGTTGAAATCGAGCGTTACAGTTATGAACAGCAACTCAAAGAACGCATCGAACAGCTTGAATTAAAAAATAAAGAACTTCGTATTGCGCAGCAAATTTACGATTATACCCATGATGGCATTATCGTATCCGACGAGAATAATTTGATTACCTACGTTAATCACGCGATACGAACGCAAAGTGGCTATGAATATCAAGAACTGCTAGGAAAGAATCCTAATATTATGTCATCTGGCTCACATAAGCCGGTATTTTATGAAGAAATGTGGGGGAAAATTCTTGATAAGGGCTTTTGGCAGGGAGAGCTATTGAATCGCGATAAAAAAGGGCAAACATTTCCCGTCATGACCTCCATAAGTTCTATCCCTGGAGTAGATGGCAACACAGTTAACTATGTCGCTATATATCGTGATATTAGCGAGCAAAAAGAGGCGCAGCAATTAATTTCTTATCAGGCAACTCACGACCAATTGACGAATTTATATAATCGTTATGAATTTAACGGTCAACTTAAGCAACGTTTAGTTCATGCCAGTCGTCAGGGTGAAATTGGAGCATTGTTTTTTCTTGATATCGATAATTTTAAATTAATCAACGACACTTTAGGGCATATCGCCGGCGATATTTTACTTAAACAAATTGGTCAGCGCTTGAAAAACACTTTACGAGATGATGATTTGTTGGCCCGCTTAGGTGGCGATGAGTTCTCGATTTTTGCAACAGTAGATAATTCTGCAAGCATAGACATATTGGCCAATAAAGTATTAATGCTATTTAATGAGCCGTTTGTGCTGGATAAAGGCCGTGAAATAAGGGCCACCACCTCAATTGGTATCTGTTTATATCCAACCGATACGCAAGACCCTGATGAATTACTTGCCTCTGCTGATCAAGCACTTTTTAACGCCAAAAAATTTGGACGTAATAACTTCTCGTATTTTACGAATGAATTACGCTCTAAAGCGTTACGTGAACAGCAGGTGCAGCAACGATTAAAGATAGCTATTGAGAATGAATTGCTGGACGTTCATTTTCAACCAATTATGGATGTAGGCACTGGTGAGATTAGTCATCTTGAAGCATTGGCACGTTGGAATGACGCTGAGCTAGGTCAAGTATTTCCCGATGAATTTATTTCTGTTGCTGAGCACAGTGGAATGATCGGACGACTTGGGCTACAAATTGCCAAAAAGGCGATTATGTATACCCAGCGTTTAAGTGCAATCCGAGGCAAACCTTTACAGGTGTCTATCAATCGCTCGGCACTGGAGTTTGAATTGTTGAGCGACGGACTCGATCCGCTCTTTGCCTTGGTCACTGAATTAGATTTTGATCCTAGCTGTCTGTGCATTGAAGTGACGGAAAGCCTGATGATGAAAAATCCTGAAATGGCTCAAGTATCACTTAAGCGCTTGAAGGACTTCGGGTTTTCCTTATCGATGGATGATTTTGGTAAGGGCTACTCGTCTTTGAGTTATCTTAAATATTTCACCTTTGATAGCTTAAAAATTGACCGTGGCTTTGTTCGTGATATTAATGAAGACCAAGATGATTTCATTTTAGTTAAAACCATTATTGAAATGGCGCATAACTTTGGTATGAAAACGATTGTCGAGGGCGTTGAAACCCAAGCCCAGTTAGATCTTGTTCGAGCATTGGGTTGTGATTATGTGCAGGGTTATCTGCTAACACCCGCGCTAGATCTTGAAAAGATTAACGCATACTTTAATACCTATAA
>CAXMPB010000032.1:0-5314 GCA_964195035.1 Cellvibrionaceae bacterium
ACCTAGGCCGGAGCTCACTAGAATATCGCCTTCTTTGATATCCATCGTTGAAGACACAAATCGCAGACGTAGCTTATATAAATTGCCAACACCTTCGGCAACCGTTCTCACATTATTGCGAGTAATCTGAACTGGAATGGCATGAGAATTATCTGTAATTAATAATGCTTGTGCACTGTAAGGGGTAACAGAAACTACCTGCCCCATTAAACCAAAAGCATCTAATAACGCCTGTCCGACATAAATACCATCGTTGCTGCCTTTATCGATAATAACCTTATGCACTAAAGGATCGGGAGAGACACCAATTAGCTCGGCCACTAAGACTCTATCTTGTACAATTTCTGACGAGTTCATTAATTGCCGTAAGCGCAAATTCTCAGCAACTAGCGAGCCCATTTGTTGCAAACGAGATTCTTGTACACGGACTTGATTACGCAGTAATTTATTTTCGTCTTCTATCTCTTGACGTGACAACAATCGATCGTCAAGCCATACCGATACCCGCTCAGGAATATCGCTCGCCCAATAAAAGGGCATAGCTAAAACATCTAGTTTACTACGAACAGGGTCGAGCCAATGGGTATATCGGCCCATAAAGAGTAGAGTAACTGCAATAACAACGAGTAGAACAACTCGGGAGAAATAGGAAGGGCCTTTGGAAAATAGGAGTTTGATAGCAATACCCAATCAACAGCTGAAAAATAATAGTAAAGAATAGATAATATCCCTCATATTATCTATTCTTTAATATGTCTAATACCGCTCTAAAGAACTTAGAAGTTCTAAGCTCTTCGCCGAAAACCATTTAGTCTTCTAAAAACCCCATAGTTTTATTATCCATCCAATCCATTGCAATACCACCACCACGAGCAACACAAGTAAGCGGGTCGTCGGCAACGATTACAGGAAGGCCTGTTTCTTCAGACAACAGTAAATCGATATCTCGCAGCAACGCTCCACCACCGGTCAATACAATGCCGCTCTCGGCAATATCAGAGGCAAGCTCAGGCGGCGATTGCTCTAATGCACTTTTAACCGACTGAACAATACCCGCAAGCGCCTCTTGCAATGCCTCTAGAACTTCACCACTACTCAAGGTAAAGCTACGTGGTACGCCCTCTGCTAAATTACGGCCACGAACATCAATATCGCGCGCCTCACTACCAACATAAGCACAGCCAATCTCTTGCTTGATGCGCTCAGCGGTTGCATCGCCAATGATAGTGCCATAATTGCGGCGCACATAATTAACAATGGATTCGTCAAAACGATCTCCACCAATACGCACAGAATCTGAATAAACAACACCATTCAAAGAAAGTACCGCAATCTCTGTTGTGCCGCCGCCTATATCGACAACCATCGAGCCACTCGCCTCAGCAACTCGAAGGCCTGCGCCAATGGCAGCCGCGCGGGGCTCTTCAATTAAGCGAACTTCACGAGCACCTGCACCCATGCAAGATTCACGAATCGCACGTTTTTCTACCTCGGTAGAAAGACAAGGGACACAAACCAATACTCGCGGACTAGGTTGAAACCAACTGTTTTCATGAACTTGGCGCATGAAATGCTGCAGCATTTTTTCAGTGACCTGAAAATCAGCAATAACACCATCTTTTAATGGCCTAATAGCGGTAATATTGCCAGGTGTACGCCCAAGCATTCTTTTAGCCTCAACACCAACAGCCTCAACCAATTTCTGGCCATTGTGATGACGAATGGCAACAACCGATGGCTCGTTAAGGACAATGCCTTTTTCACGCACATAAATAAGTGTATTGGCAGTACCAAGATCTATCGCTAAATCATTAGAAAATAAGCCACGAAGGCGTTTGGGTATTAACATAGGAAGGGGTTACCTATTAATATTCTGTAAGTGTTAGTAAAATACATTGAGTTAGTTATAGTGGCGCTTATCTTATTTATAAGTAATTTATTCAGTTGTTACTTATTCATCAAGGCTCGATTGCTTATAATCTGCTGAAATTCTTGAATAAATAAAACGACCATCATTGTTAAATAAGCTATCAACTCCATAAGTGGCAAGACTCTAACAACGCAAGCGTTATTCGGCAAGATGCAATTCATCAAAAATGACAATTTTACAGCATTTTTATAGTGTTTTTTGGTCTTTTAGCACAGAAACATAAAAAAATACGCTAGAATTACGCTTTTAACAATTAGCCTTGAAATAGACTTAACGGAGAATTACGTGGAAGCCAGTGAAATCACTAAACTAGCACAACTTGCGCGCATCAACATTGAAACAGAAATGGTTGATGAAGTCACAGAAAGTATTAGCCGCATTCTAAATTTAGTCGATCAATTACAAGCGGCTGATACTACCGACATTGAACCCATGTCCCACCCCATGGATGCAGTACAACGATTGCGTGCCGACATTGTTACCGAAGTCGTCCAACGCGATGAATTGCAAGCCAATGCCCCGGCTGTTGCTAATGGTCTATTTTTAGTGCCAAAGGTCATCGACTAATTTTTTGCAGCAATACGATTGTTAGACATACAATTTATAGCTATATAATTATATCTATACAAGATAAGTAAAAAACATATACCCATATTTTATCTTCATTTACGAGCAATAAAACCTCAGCGAATTTATATCCTATGCCATCAAATACGTCATCAAGCAATCTTCAACAGCGTAGCCTACATCAACTCACTATTGCTGAGCTCAATAAAGGGCTTCGCAATAGAGATTTTTCTAGCGTTGAATTAACTCAACATTTTATCGAGCGTATTGAACGTATCGATCCGCGCTTAAATAGTTTTATTAGCCTCTGCTCAGAACAAGCGCTCACGGCAGCATCGACTGCTGACCAACAACTTGCTCAAGGCCATGCGGCCGCACTTTGTGGTATACCCATTGCCCATAAAGATTTATTTTGCACTAATGGTGTTCGCACTAGCTGCGGTTCAAAAATGCTCGATAACTTTATCCCTCCCTATAATGCGACCATTGTCGAGAATTGCGCCAATGCTGGCGCTGTGATGCTGGGCAAAACTAATATGGATGAGTTTGCAATGGGCTCGTCAAATGAAAATAGCTTTTATGGACCAACGATTAACCCATGGGGAGATAACTGTGTTCCAGGTGGTTCGTCCGGCGGCTCTGCTGCTGCGGTTGCCGCACAACTCGCAGCGGGTGCCACAGCAAGTGATACTGGCGGCTCTATTCGCCAACCCGCAAGCTTTTGTGGTGTTACTGGCTTAAAACCGACTTATGGACGTGTCTCTCGCTGGGGAATGGTTGCCTATGCATCGAGTCTTGACCAAGCCGGGCCAATCACAAAAACTGCAGAAGATGCGGCCATTATGCTTAATGTATTGGCAGGGTTTGACGAAAAAGATTCGACCAGTATCAATGAGACAAAACCCGACTACACCGCAACGCTCAATGAGCCACTTAAGGGGTTACGTATTGGTATCCCCAAAGAATATTTTGCTGAAGGACTAGATCCTGAAGTGGCTGCATTGACTCAAGAAGCTATCAAACTTTACGAAAATCTTGGCGCCATCATTACAGACGTCTCGCTACCTCATACAAAATTAGCAGTCCCTGCTTACTATGTGATTGCGCCGGCTGAATGCTCGGCCAATTTGTCGCGTTTCGATGGTGTGCGTTATGGTTATCGATGTGAGAATCCACGAGATCTTGAAGACCTTTATAAACGCTCGCGGGCAGAAGGTTTTGGCGAAGAAGTTAAACGTAGAATTCTTGTTGGTGCCTATGCCTTATCGGCGGGTTATTATGACGCTTATTATCGTAAAGCTCAGCAAGTACGTCGCCTAATCAAACAAGACTTTGATGACGTGTTTAAAGACGTTGATATTATTGCCTGCCCAACAGCGCCATCACCCGCCTTTGAACTAGGCGCTAAAACAAAAGACCCAGTCTCTATGTATTTAGAAGACATCTACACCTTGCCAACTAATTTAGCAGGTCTACCTGCTATCTCGATTCCATGTGGACTAACGCGGCAAAACAAGCCTGTTGGCTTACAACTTATCGGTCACTATTTTAGCGAGGCGCAACTACTCAATAGCGCTCATCAATTTCAACAAGCAACAGATTTTCATCAACAAACTGCACCCGCTATCGACTAAAAATCGTGTGCACTAATAAATGATGTAAATGAATAAAGAGATGTAATTATGGAATGGGAAACGGTTATTGGTCTTGAGGTTCATGTACAACTGGCCACAAAGACTAAAATATTTTCAGGTGCTAGCACGGCTTTCGGTGCAGAACCGAATACACAAGCATGTGCGATTGACCTCGCAATGCCCGGCACTTTACCTGTTGTAAATGAGCAAGCTTTTCGCTATGCCGTTATGTTTGGCTTAGCCATTGATGCCGAAATTGGCAAGCGGTCTTACTTCGAGCGAAAAAATTATTTCTACCCAGACCTGCCCAAAGGCTATCAAACCACGCAGCTCGAGCAACCGATTGTGGGTCCGGGCCATATTGATATTGAGCTGGCGGATGGCTCAAATAAACGTATTCGCATTCATCACGCACATCTTGAAGAAGATGCGGGAAAATCTCTTCATGAGGGTGATTTTGGAGAGATGGGCCAGGGCATGACTGCTATCGACCTTAACCGTGCGGGCACACCCTTAATCGAGATAGTCTCAGAGCCTGACATGACAACTTCTAGCGAGGCGGTTGCTTTCGCTAAAAAACTACATTCAATTGTGACAAGTTTAGGTATTTGTGATGGAGAAATGTCCCAGGGATCTATGCGTTTTGATGTGAACATTTCTGTCCGACCAAAAGGCCAACAAGAACTAGGCACTCGCACCGAGACAAAAAATTTAAACTCTTATAAATTTATGGAAGAAGCCATCGCTCTAGAGGTCGAACGGCAAATAGATGTTATAGAAGATGGCGGTAAAATTCTTCAGCAAACACGTCTCTATGATGCAGATACAAAATCAGCTCGCTCGATGCGCTCTAAAGAAGATGCTAACGATTATCGTTACTTCCCCTGCCCCGACTTGTTACCCGTTATTTTGGATGATGATTTTATTCAAGAAATTCGCGATAACTTGCCAGAGCTTCCAGAGGCAAGAAGAGCGCGCTTTGTATCAAGCTATAGCCTCTCTAGCTACGATTCTACGCAGCTAGCAGAGAACCCTGCCATCGCAAACTTTTTTGAATGTGAACGAGTGAAGCAGGAGATCAGATATCGAAAGGAGGTGCATCAACTCCAAATCAGGATAGAAGAACGCTAGATGTGAAATTGGTCACATGTATAAGAAAAGAACCATTGAAATTTGGAGAGTT
>CAXMPB010000033.1:0-22390 GCA_964195035.1 Cellvibrionaceae bacterium
AAAGCAATCGTTCCTGTGCTTACGACAATGGGATACTTTCTATTTTTAAGTAAGAGCGCCGGAATCAAATATGCAAAGCTCTTGCCAGTACCCGTTCCCGCTTCAACCACAATATGCTGATGCTCATTAAAACAGCTAGCCACATATTCAACAAATAACTGCTCGAAATATAGACAAATGTTTTTTTTAGCTATAAATAAACATAAGGGCCGCCAATTTTCGCTTAGATTGCCAATGGCTATCACCAAGAAAACATAATGTCATTACAACGTAAATTCCTCCTCGCTATCTCTATGGTTATATTGAGCTTTAGCATTATTATTTATACCCTTGTTATTACTAGCAACAAGGTTCAAAACCAAGCCCAAGTTGAAAAAGATACTCTCACCAATAAATTACTGAGCATGCTTACCATCACCCATAGCATTGCGTCCGAGCGCGTAAAAAGTAGTATGAAACTGCTTATAGAGAGGTTCGGCTGATCAAGTACCCGAGCTTGCCGCAGGTGTCGATGTGCGAGGCACCATAGCTAACAACTTAGCGGTTAATGCCATAGAACAGGCCAATCAGTTTGAATTAGTCGATAACTTAATGCCGTTATTGGCGGCACAGCGACACTGTTTAGCCGCAATGGGGACGAGCATATGCGTATATCAACGAATGTTATCAAAGGCGACAGTAATCGCGCTACCGGAACTAAGCTTGCCGCAAAGGGTAAGGCCATCCAAGAAATCAATAATGATCGCGCTTATTATGGCCAAGTCGATATTCTTGATAACCCCTACCTCACCGGCTATGAACCTATGCGAGACAATGCAGACAAAATTATCGGTATGTGGCTTACTCGGCAGATCTAAACACTCTCGGAGCGATTATTGACGAAAGCCGCATACTCAGTAATGATTTTGTAGCCCTCCGAGATTGAAAAGGTAACATTAGGTCGCACTCAGACAACATCCTAGTGAAGAAATAACGCCATTTATTATTGAAAAAAACCAAGACTGGGACATTACAGTCGCACCTTTTACAACATGGGAATACGATATTGTATTAGGGACATCAAAAAAAGAAATCAGCAGCCAAACAACACAGGCAATTATTGCATTACGGGTTAAAATATTACTGGCTGGCGGAATTTTATTATTAACTATTTTAATTATAGCTAAACATATGGTGCGCAAGCCATTGAACCAATACATTATTGCCATTAATAATATTGCAGAAGGCGAAGGTGATTTAACACTTCGCTTTGATGAAAGCTGCAAAGGTGAATTTAGCCAGATAACCAAGGGTTTTAATACCTTATTATCGAAACTACAAAACACTATCAAAGATGGTTTCATCGACAGCCAATGATTTACTATCGAATTCATCAGCATTTAACCAATCGGCTGAAAGCTCTATTAACTCAGCCACCAAATGAGCGCTCAGATCGCAACTGTTTCGGCTGCAGTAATGAAGCTAAGTGAAAGCTCAAGCGAGGTTGCAGCCAATACGCAATCTGCTGACGAAGCTACCGTTAGCGCAGATAAAGATACTCACCATAGCGCTGCGGCACTAACAGGCACAATAATTACTGATATCGAAAAACAAGTTATTGATGTTGATGCCTCTGTCGCTGTGATTAACGACCTGGCTAAAGCAAGCGAAGAAATGAGTGGTTTATTAGGAGTTATTACGGGTATTGCAGAGCAAACCAATTTATTAGCCCTAAACGCCGCGATTGAAGCAGCGCGAGCAGGCGAACAAGGTCGCGGGTTGCCGACGAGGTCCGCACGCTGGCTAGCAGGACACAAACATCGCCTGAAGAAATTCTCATTATGATCGATAAACTTCAAGACGGTAGTCGCAAAGCATTATCATTGTTAAGGCAAAGCAATAAAGAAACTATTTTTTGCAACGGTTGATGCGACTAAAACAGCTGGCGAGACACTGTAAAAAGCCTTAGTATCAGTCGCAAAAAATCAGTGAACTTAATCGTGAAAATGTCAATATGGTCAGTCAACAACTTACTGCCTCTGAAGAGGTCAGCGAGAACATCGAACAAATGCAAGCCATTGGCAACGAAAATCAACAACACGCCAATACGCTTGTGAACTGCTCTAAAGAGCTATCAACAATGGTCGATCAAATGCATAAACAACTCAATATATATAAGGTCTAACGAATCAAAAGGGCACTTCCTTTTGCATAAAACATAAAAAAGCCCCGTATTAACAGGGCCTGATACTTACATGTGGATTATAAATCCAGCTTTTACATATAGGGGGTCTTAAAACGGAATATCGTCATCAAAGCTATCCATGCTCGGTGGTGCAGCTGGCGCTTGCTGGCTTGGCTTTGGTGCCTGTGGTTTTTGTGGCGCATTACTCATACCGCTGTTCATTCCACCGACAGCCGCATTGCCACTAGGCATACCGCCGCCATAAGAAGGCTCTGCACTGTAGCCCGGGTCTCCGCCCATATTATTATCGCCTTGACCTTGACGACCGCCTAACATTTGCAATTCATTGGCAACCACTTCGGTTGAATAGCGATCAACACCTGCTTGATCTTGCCATTTGCGTGTTTGCAATTTACCTTCGACGTAAACTTGTGATCCTTTTTTTAAATATTCACCGGCAATTTCTGCCAAGCGATTAAAAAATACAATTCGGTGCCATTCAGTCTTGTCGACAGGCTGGCCAGTTTGTTTGTCTTTCCAGCTTTCACTGGTGGCAATAGAAATATTAGCGACAGCACCACCAGATGGCATGTAGCGTACCTCTGGGTCTTGTCCTAAATTACCAACTAAAATGACTTTGTTAATTCCCCGAGCCATGGGCTTCCTCTCTTTTGAATATACTTTATTAGCTTTATTGGTTTTTTATTAATTCTTTATTTAACTACTGGCCTTAGTATTAGTAGATTATCCTAACACATTTTCGGCCTTGTTTTGCGCACGCTGAGGCATGTTCATATTACAGGCGACTAACCACCACACAAACAAAGCACCAGCGCAGCATAGCATTAAGCCTGTAACGCCAAAACGATTAAACAACCACCCACCTAAAATACCGCCCACAGCTGCCCCCAAAAACTGACAGGTGGAGAACACACTAGAGCCTGCTCCACGGTGAAGATCGAGAACGGTTTTACTCATCAATGACGGTAGTGTCGCCTCAAGATAATTAAACCCTATAAAGAAAAATAAAATACCCGCTAAAATCAACAAAGAGCTTGTCGTCGTTTGAATGTCCGTTTGGCTCGATAGCAAAGCTAAGCTAAGTAGCGCAATGACTGCAACCAACAGTAAACTTAAAAATATTCGCTTAACCTCACCCCTGCGCTCGCCAATAATAATGAGCGGCACCATCAACATAAAAGAAATACCCATCACACCTAGATAAACCCATGCATGCTGAGCGGGAGGAATGTTAATTGTTTGTAAAAACAAAGGCAGCGCGACAAATAATGCCATTAGCACTGAGTGAAGTATAAAAATGCCAAGGTTAAGCCTTAGCAAATCAACATTACTGACCACTTTGCGTAGCCCATCTAGAGATACTAAGCGATGACGAGTACTGGTACTTTCTTTAGGCACGAGCCAAATTACAATCGCTATAGCAATTATTGATAGCGCTAGCGTCAACCAAAACAGCCAACGCACCCCGCCTGCTGCGGTAATTAATGGGCCAACAACAAGAGACAGCGCAAAAGCAACACCGATAGAAGCACCAATAGTTGCCATTGCTTTAGTACGTGTCTCGTTTGATGTCATATCGCCAACCATTGCCATAACCACACCAGCAATAGCACCCGCACCCTGTATCGCTCGACCAACAATTAAACCTTGAATAGAATCCGCTGTTGCTGCAACAACAGAGCCCAGTGCAAAAATAATTAAACCGATGATAATAAGACGCTTGCGCCCATAGCGATCCGATAGAATGCCAAAGGGTATTTGCAGGCAAGCTTGAGTTAAGCCATAAATACCTAGTGCAACGCCCAGCAAGAAAACATTACTTTGCGTGTAATTTATTCCTGATAAAATCAATACTGGTAGCACCATAAACAAACCCAGCATCCTCACAATATAAAGAGAGGCAAGGGAGAGTACAGCGCGAGTTTCAAAAGGTTTAACAGCTGACATGGTTACTCATTTAATACATCCAACCAAAAGTAGCGGGTATTCTAGCAAGCCCGCGAGGGCGTGTTAAGGAATAGTATCAGTAATCAACAGACATCTATTTTATTAAAGTTTCTACGTCCATAAAGATTACTTAAACGTAGAAAAATCATGCAACCTTAGCTGCTAATGAATTATACTTACGCGTTTACTACATCACCGAGTCATTTTTGTGGATACTATTACTGTTCGGGGCGCTCGCACCCACAATCTTAAAAATATTGATATCGATATTCCCCGTGATAAATTTATTGTTATTACGGGCTTGTCTGGTTCAGGAAAGTCATCGCTCGCATTCGATACTTTGTATGCAGAAGGTCAGCGACGCTATGTAGAATCATTATCCACCTATGCTCGTCAATTTTTATCGTTGATGGAAAAACCCGATGTCGACCATATTGAAGGTTTAAGCCCTGCAATTTCGATCGAGCAAAAGTCAACCTCGCACAACCCTCGATCAACTGTTGGCACCATCACCGAAATTTATGACTATTTGCGTCTACTGTATGCACGTGTTGGCGAAGCTCGCTGCCCGACACACCACGTACCCCTTTCAGCTCAGACTGTCAGCGAGATTGTCGATTCTATTTTAGAGCTTCCAGAAGGCACAAAGTTAATGCTACTGGCACCAGTTATTCGCGACCGCAAGGGTGAGCACGCACATATTTTTGAGCAACTGCGTCGCGATGGTTTTGTTCGTGTTCGTGTCGACGGTATAGTCGTCGATCTCGATGAAATACCACCGCTCGAAAAAAACAAAAAACACAATGTAGAAGCGGTCGTTGATCGCTTTAAAGTACGTGATGATCTTCAATTACGTCTAGCAGAATCTATCGAGACCGGGGTGAACCTCTCAGGCGGACTTATCACCATCAGTTATATGGATGGCGAAAAAGAAGACCAAATATTCTCAACAAAACATGCATGTCCAGTCTGTGATTACTCGCTAACTGAATTAGAGCCACGCTTATTTTCGTTTAATAATCCAGCCGGGGCCTGCCCAGCTTGTGACGGCCTAGGTGTTAAACAATATTTCGATGAATCTAAGATTGCGCAGTTTCCAGAATCCTCACTTTCAGAAGGGGCCATTAGAGGCTGGGACAAGCGCAACATTTATTATTTTCATATGCTTGAATCCCTTGCGCGACATTTTAAATTTAAAACTGACACTCCTTGGGAAAAATTAAAAGAAGATCACAAGCAGGCTATTCTTTATGGCTCTGGTGATGAAGAAATTAATTTCACCTACATAAATGACAAGGGCGATACCTATAAGCGCAAGCATCGGTTTGAGGGTGTTATTCCCAACTTAGAGCGTCGTTATCGCGATACTGAATCACAAAGTGTACGCGAAGAACTCGCTAAATTGTTATCGACTCAAAATTGCCCAAGCTGTAAAGGTGCGCGCTTACGCGAAGAAGCAAGGAATGTTTTTATAGATGACAAAATACTTCCCGAGATCTGTGCCTTTCCTATTGGCGAAGCCTATACCTATTTCAGACAACTCAAGTTCAAAGGCGCCAAAGGTGAAATTGCTGATAAAGTCCTGAAAGAAATTGGCGATCGCTTTCAATTTTTAAATGATGTCGGGCTCAATTATTTAAGCCTTAACCGTAGTGCAGATACTCTCTCTGGTGGCGAGGCTCAGCGTATTCGTCTTGCCAGCCAAATTGGTGCTGGCTTAGTTGGTGTTATGTACATTCTTGACGAGCCCTCTATTGGCCTTCATCAACGCGATAACGCACGGCTCCTTAAAACATTGATTCATTTACGCGATCTTGGTAATACAGTTATTGTGGTTGAGCATGATGAAGATGCTATACGCCTGGCTGATCATGTTATTGACATTGGCCCTGGCGCTGGGATTCATGGCGGTCAAGTTGTCGCTCAGGGTAAAATTGATGATATAAAAAAATCAGCAGCATCATTAACAGGTCAATATTTATCAGGTAAAAAAGAAATTGCCATACCCAAAGTACGCAACGCGGTTAATAAATCAAAATTAATTACACTTATAGGCGCTACTGGAAACAACCTCCAAGAAGCAAAGCTTATTATTCCTGTGGGCTTAATGACTTGTGTCACTGGTGTTTCGGGCTCGGGTAAGTCAACATTGATTAATGGCACACTCTACCCAATTGTTGCAACAGAGCTTAATGGGGCAACTACGCTAAGACCTGCTCCCTACAAAAGTATTAAAGGGCTTGAGCACCTAGATAAATGTGTTGATATCAATCAAAGCCCAATAGGACGCACGCCGCGTTCTAACCCAGCGACTTATACTGGTATATTCACACCCATAAGAGAATTGTTTGCTGGCACCCAAGAAGCCCGCTCACGCGGCTACAAACCAGGCCGCTTTAGCTTTAACGTTAAAGGTGGGCGTTGCGAAGCATGCCAAGGTGACGGTCTTGTCAAAGTAGAGATGCATTTTTTACCCGATGTTTATGTTGGCTGCGATGTTTGTCATAGTAGGCGCTATAACCGTGAAACTTTAGAGATAACTTATAAAGGTAAAAACATTCATCAGATTTTGGATATGACTATCGAAGATTCGCGAGAATTTTTCGATGCTATTCCTGCAATCTCGCGCAAACTACAAACGCTAATTGATGTTGGTCTGTCTTATATTCGATTAGGACAAGCGGCTAATACATTATCTGGCGGTGAGGCTCAACGCGTTAAGTTATCAAAGGAACTATCAAAACGCGATACTGGACAAACTATCTATATCTTGGATGAACCAACAACCGGCTTACATTTTCACGACATACAACAACTGCTAATCGTCCTTCACCGGCTTCGCGACCATGGCAATACCATTGTAGTAATAGAACATAATCTTGATGTTATAAAAACAGCTGACTGGGTGATCGATTTAGGACCAGAAGGCGGTAGTGGTGGCGGTCAAATAATTGCCGAGGGCACCCCTGAGGATGTGAGTGAAGTTAAAGCATCTCATACTGGACTCTTTTTGAAGGCGTTACTTTCAAAAAAAATAACAAATAACAAATAACAAATAACAAATAACAAATAACAAATAAATTAAAGCTTTAACCCAGACGAAAAAAAACCAGCATATGCTGGTTTTTTTACTTAATCTTAATGAAGCGTAAAACATAATTAACAATAAAATTTAGACGAAAAAGGTAAACCTCATCGGATATAAACTTAACCATCTAACATTCTACAATCTAGTCTTCAACAACCACAGAATCTTCAGTTGTGGCTACTTGACGATCAACTAGCTCAACATACGCCATCGGTGCTTTATCACCAGTTCGGTAACCACACTTAAGAATACGAAGATAACCACCTGGACGTGACTCATAACGAGGACCCAAATCATTAAACAATTTACCAACCGCTTCTTTAGAATTAAGACGTCGAAAAGCTAGACGACGATTAGCAACACTATCAGTTTTGGCAAGAGTAATTAACGGCTCAAGATGACGACGCAATTCTTTTGCTTTAGGAACGGTTGTTTTAATAAGCTCATGCTCTACAAGCGAGATGCTCATATTTTTAAACATAGCTTTACGATGTGAACTGTTACGATTCAGTTGACGTCCGCTTTGACGATGACGCATGACTTTAACCCTTTTGTATTTGCTGCTTTAGAGCAATATTTTATAAATACCAATCACAAAAATATGAGTTGGTATTATACAGTTTAATTTTATTTATTAGTCTTCGTTACGTAAGCTAGCTGGTGGCCAGTTTTCTAAACGGAGTCCTAGAGATAAACCACGAGATGCTAATACATCTTTAATCTCAGTTAATGATTTCTTACCAAGGTTAGGCGTTTTCAATAACTCCACCTCGGTGCGCTGAACTAAATCACCAATATAATAAATATTTTCAGCTTTAAGACAGTTAGCAGAGCGAACGGTTAATTCAAGATCATCAACGGGTCTTAACAGAATAGGATCTATTTCAGCTTCTTTAGCCTCAGGCTCAGATGCAGCCTCATGCTTAAGATCAACAAACACAGCGAGCTGCTGCTGAAGAATAGTCGCCGAGCGACGAATTGCTTCTTCAGGATCAATAGTGCCATTAGTTTCTAAGTCTAATATTAATTTATCTAAATCAGTTCGTTGCTCAACACGCGCGCTTTCTACCGAATAAGCTAGACGCTTAACAGGACTGAAAGATGCATCAAGCTGTAGACGACCAATTGAACGCGTTTCTTCATCATCATTACCGCGAGCATCAGCAGGCTGATAACCACGACCGCGTGCAATAGTCATTTGCATATTGAGTTTGGTCTTTCCAGTAATAGTCGCAATCACATGATCAGGATTTTTTACTTCAACGCCATGATCAACAACAATATCACCAGCGGTAACAACACCAGGACCAGTTTTACTTAAAGAGACCGTTGCTTGAACCTTCTCTTCGTCGTTCATAACGACGGCAACACCCTTCAGGTTAAGAAGAATTTCAATAACATCTTCTTGAACACCTTCTATAGCACTGTATTCGTGCTCAACGCCTTCAATTTCTACTTCAATGATTGCACAACCTGGCATTGAAGAAAGTAAAATGCGTCTTAGTGCATTACCTAAAGTATGTCCAAAACCTCTTTCGAGAGGCTCTAGGACTACTTTGGCGTGCGTAGGTGAATTTTCTGTTACATCGATATGACGTGGAGTTAAAAATTCGTTCACGGCTTGCATAGACATACCTTTATTAGGTTTATTTTGAATAGTTGAATCAAACAATAAACGCTCTATATAAAATAGAGCATTTAATTATTTAGAATATAGCTCAACAATCAAGTTTTCATTAATCTCTGCAGGAAGATCAGCGCGGTCTGGAACACGCTTAAACGTACCTTCAAGCTTAGTATTATTTACTTCTACCCATTCAACTTCGCGCTGAGCAGACAAGTCCAAAGCGCTTTTAATGCGCAACTGAGCTTTTGCTTTTTCGCGAATAGAAACAACGTCATTTTCTTTCACTTGATAAGACGGGATGTTAACAGTACCACCGTTAACTAAAATTGACTTATGTGAAACTAACTGACGAGATTCTGCACGAGTCGAACCAAAGCCCATACGATAAACAACGTTATCTAAGCGAGATTCTAATAGTTGCAATAAGTTTTCACCAGTTGCACCTTTTCGACGTGCAGCTTCTTTGTAGTAGCCACGAAATTGTTTTTCAAGAACACCGTACATACGACGAACTTTTTGTTTTTCACGTAACTGAACACCGTAGTCAGATAAGCGACCGCGACGAATGCCGTGCATACCAGGTGCAGTGTCAAGTTTACATTTTGAATCAAGTGGACGAACACCGCTTTTCAGATAAAGATCTGTACCTTCACGGCGAGCTAATTTACAAGTAGGTCCAAGATAACGAGCCATTTATATTCTCCTTATACCCTACGACGTTTTGGCGGACGGCAGCCATTATGTGGAATGGGCGTCACGTCTGTGATGTTTGAAATTTTATAACCAACATTGTTGAGTGCACGAACCGCTGATTCGCGACCAGGACCTGGGCCCTTTACTTCAACATCGAGGTTTTTTAAACCATAGTCTAGTGCGGCTTGACCAGCACGCTCAGCAGCAACCTGTGCAGCGAATGGCGTACTTTTACGAGAACCACGAAAACCAGAACCACCAGCTGTAGCCCAAGATAAAGCATTACCTTGACGATCAGTGATAGTAACGATTGTGTTATTAAAAGATGCATGAATGTGGGCAACACCATCAACCACCGTCTTTTTAATTTTCTTCTTTGTTGCTTGCTTTCCTGGCTTAGCCATAGCAAATACCTAACCTTTAATTACTGTGAGTCGAGTCAATTAAGAATTACTTCTTAATTGGCTTACGAGGACCTTTACGAGTACGCGCATTAGTTTTAGTACGCTGACCTCGAAGAGGAAGGCTGCGACGATGGCGAATACCACGGTAACAACCTAAATCCATTAAACGTTTAATGTTCATCGAGACTTCACGACGCAAGTCACCTTCGACCGTTTCTTTACCGACTTCGGCACGCAGTTCATCCATTTGACTTTCTGATAGGTCACCCATTTTGGTAGATTCGGCAATACCAGTAGTTGCTAAGATTTTCTCGGCAGTGGTACGACCAACTCCAAAGACATAAGTCAACGAAATAACGGCATGTTTATTATCGGGTATATTGACACCGGCGATACGAGCCATTCAATTTTACTCCACAGTATATGTGAGCACACTTTAGTGCGCTTATTGTTCAGTGTTGACGGCGGATTATGCCACCATACGCGTTTTATTTGTAGAGACTAGCCCTACAAAAGGCGCGAAAGGATAGCGGTAAAAACACCTAAATGCAATAGTTTATTAATTACTTAACAAACGACAGTCAACACACCTTTTTGATAGATCATTGACTATGATCTATCTATCAAGACACCAAGGTTAACCTTGGCGTTGCTTGTGTCTGGGTTCCGCTTTACAAACAACTCGAAGTACACCTTTACGACGAACCATTTTGCAATCACGACAGATTTTTTTTACAGAAGCACGAACTTTCATACAAACCTCGATTTAGTGAACTTAGGGCTAAGATAGCCTCTTAGAGTCCACCACCATAACCTTTTAAATTTGATTTTTTCATTAACGACTCGTACTGACGAGACATTAAATGCGACTGTACCTGTGACATAAAGTCCATAAGTACGACTACAATAATTAACAACGATGTACCACCTAAGTAGAAGGGAATACCTGTTGCAACAATAATAAACTGCGGCATTAAACAAACAGCCGTCATATAAAGAGAACCTGCAACCGTGAGGCGCGTAAGCACACTATCTATATATTTTGCAGATTGCTCACCAGGACGAATACCTGGAATATAAGCACCTGATTTCTTTAAATTATCTGCCACTTCACCTGGGTTGTACATTAATGCCGTGTAAAAGAAGCAGAAAAATATAATTAACGCAGTAAACACAATTAGGTTCAATGGTTGACCTGGCCCTAATGAAGCCGCAATTGTTTGCAGAATCTCTGAGCTGCGTCCATCACCAGAGCCAATCCAAGTGGCAATAGACTGAGGAAACAGAAGTAAACTACTTGCAAATATAGCTGGAATAACGCCCGCCATATTTATTTTTAAGGGTAGATGGCTTGTTTGAGCCGCATACACTTTTTTGCCTTGCTGACGCTTCGCGTAATTAACAGTTATACGACGCTGCCCACGCTCTACTAGGACTACGAACCAAACAATCCCAAGAAGAATTAAAATAATTGCCAACAATAACAAAATATTCAAATCGCCCTGCTGCGCACTTTCAAATGCTTGTCCAATGGCTCCAGGTAAACCGGCTATAATACCTGCACAAATTAGTATTGATATACCGTTACCAATACCTTTTTCAGTAACCTGCTCACCTAGCCACATCATAAATACAGCGCCAGTTACCAGGGAGGTAATCATAACTAAAGAATCAATCAACTCGCCAATTGGGCTTGCGCCTTCATAAGCAAGGTTTAAACCTCTCGACATCGCTGTTGCCTGAACAATTGCTAAAAGAATTGTTAAGTATCGTGTGTACTGTGTTATTTTACGCCGACCTGCATCACCTTCTTTTTTAAGCTGCTCTAGGGTAGGACTTACCGCCGACATCAACTGCATAATAATAGAGGCAGAAATATAAGGCATGATACCAAGAGCTAAGATACTCATGCGCTCGAGTGCACCACCAGAAAACATATTGAATAAGTCAATATAAGTGCCTTCGTTTTGCGAGAATAAATCCGCAACACGATCTGGATCAATCCCAGGTACAGGGATATGTGTTCCAATGCGATAAACAATAATCGCTAAAAAAAGAAAACGAAGGCGAACCCATAGCTCGCCCAATCCTTTTTGTTTTCCTAGCAAACCGCCTGGAGTTGCCATAAATTACTCTTCTATTTTACCACCAGCTGCTTCAATAGCAGCTTTAGCGCCTTTAGTTACAGCTAGACCTTTAACAGTGAGCGATTTACTTAGCTCGCCTGATAAAAATATTTTAGCACGCTTAATATTTGCATTGATCAAATCAGCTGCACGAAGAGCCTCTAAATCGACCACATCACCCTCGACTGAGTTTAATTCAGATAGTCTAATCTGAGCAGTCACCATACCAATGCGTGACGTAAAACCAAATTTTGGAAGACGCTTTTGCATAGGCATTTGACCGCCTTCAAAACCGGGGCGAACTTTACCGCCCGAACGAGATTTTAGGCCTTTGTGACCACGACCAGCTGTTTTACCAGTACCGCTACCAATACCACGGCCAACGCGTTTTTTGTCAGATTTGTGACCAGGTGCTGGAGCTAATGTATTAAGACGCATATTATTCTCCTTCAACCTTTAATAAATAATAAGCAGTATTGATCATACCGCGCACAGACGGAGTATCTTCAACTTCAACTGTGTGACCTATTCTACGAAGACCCAAACCAGCAACAGAGGCTATATGGTTTTTTAACCGGCCTGCTGTACTTTTAATCTGCGTCACTTTTAATGTTTTTTTAGCCATTATATCTCTCATACTCTAAATCAAGAGGTGCTTTAAAATAAGCACAAAATAAAATCTTAATTTTAAGTAATAAACAAAACTGCTACATATAAATAGCAGTCAAATAATTATTACTTAGTCCCTTATCTCTTCAACAGTCTTGCCACGTTTTGCGGCAATTTGATCCGGAGATTGCATTGCGCCTAGTGCTTGAAACGTTGCGCGAACAACGTTAACTGGATTTGTTGACCCATAACATTTAGCTAATACGTTTTGAACACCGGCTAATTCTAATACTGCACGCATTGCACCACCAGCAATAACACCTGTACCTTGAGATGCAGGCTGCATATAAACCTTTGAAGCACCATGGCGACCTTTGGTAGGGTACTGAATGGTATCACCATTAAGCTCTACTTGAATCATATCGCGACGAGCAGACTCCATCGCTTTTTGAATAGCAGCAGGAACTTCACGAGCCTTGCCGCGACCAAAACCAACACGACCTTTACCATCACCAACAACGGTCAGAGCAGTGAAAGCAAAAATGCGACCACCTTTAACTGTTTTAGCAACACGATTAACTTGAACTAACTTTTCTTCAAAGCCATCAGTGTTTGCTTGATCTTTTTTAACAAATGCCATCATTAAACCCTTAGAATTCTAGTCCGCCTTCGCGTGCTGCATCAGCTAACGCCTTAACACGACCATGGTATTTAAAGCCGCTGCGATCAAAAGCAACACCGGTAACACCAGCCGCTTTAGCACGCTCAGCAATTAATTTGCCAACCGCTTTCGCAGCTTCGATATTGCCAGTAGCACCGGCACGTAAATCTTTATCTAAAGTAGAAGCGCTTGCTAATACTTGATTACCGCCTGCAGCAATAACTTGCGCATAAATATGACGTGGTGAACGATTAACACATAAACGGTTAACGCCCAACTCACTAATTTTAGCTCGGGCTCTTCGAGCGCGACGGATTCGAGCCTGCTTTTTAGAATTCATAACTATCTCTACTAGATATTTTTATCACTAACAAACAATTAACTATTTAAACTTTACTGACAAAAGCCAGAAAGAATAAATAATTACTTTTTCTTCGCTTCTTTGCGACGAACATTTTCGTCTGAATACCTAACACCTTTACCTTTATAAGGCTCTGGTGGTCGGAACGCTCGTATTTCAGAAGCTACTTGACCAAGCAATTGCTTATCAGAACACTTTAGAACAATTTCTGTTTGCGTTGGAGTCTCGGCAGTAACGCCTTCTGGCAACTCATAGTTAACATCATGAGAGAAACCTAATATTAAATTAACCGTTTTTCCCGCTGCTTTCGCACGGTAACCAACACCATTCAGTATCAACTTTCGCTCAAAACCTTGGCTTACGCCAAAAACCATATTACTAACCAGAGAACGAGTAGTGCCTGCAAGTGCAACTGCATTCTTACTTTTACCCTTAGCCGCAAAAGACACAACGTTGTCATCTTGCTTGACTTCCACAGCCTCATTAACATTCATTATTAAAGATCCCTTAGAACCTTTAACAGAAATTTCTTGGCCGATAATTTTTAACTCAACACCAGCTGGTAATTCAACTGGGTTATTTGCAATACGTGACATAATCTATCTCTATCTTAAACAAGGCTTTTGTTTAAAAATTCAATTAAAAAACGGTACAAAGTACTTCGCCGCCAACACCAGCTGCACGAGCTGCTCTCTCAGTCATAACACCTTGACTGGTAGAAATAATCGCAACACCTAGGCCACCACGTACGGACGGGAAACCATCTTTAGCAGAATAATTTCTCAGGCCAGGACGACTAATTCTGTCAATCTCGGTAATAACTGGCTTACCTTCATAGTATTTTAACTGAACAGTTAATTTTGCTTTAACTTCAGCGTCAACACTAAAACCATTAATGTAACCTTCAGACTCTAATACTTTAGCCACACTAACTTTTAACTTAGAAGAAGGCATAACAGCTTCTGTTTTACCAACTAATTGTGCATTTCGAATGCGAGTCAGCATATCTGACAACGGGTCTTGCATACTCATCAATTTTGCTCCTGTCTCTACCAGTTCTTAAACAAGTTCTACCAGCTAGCTTTAACTAGACCTGGAACATCACCACGCATCGCAGCTTCACGCAACTTATTTCGGCATAGACCAAATTTACGGTAGACCCCATGAGGACGACCAGTTAATACACAACGACGACGCTGTCTTGTTGGGCTAGCATCACGAGGAAGCTTTTGTAAGCTAATCTGAGCTTCCCAAACATCTTCATCACTTGCAGTTGTACTTGCAATTATTTCTTTAAGTGCTGTGCGCTTTTGCGCGTACTTTTTCGCTGTCTGTGTGCGTTTAAGCTCACGTGCGATCATTGATTTCTTTGCCATAACTCTAACTTATCCTTTAAAGGGGAAATTAAAGGCTTTAAGCAATGCTCGGCCTTCATCATCATTACGCGCGCTAGTTGTGATACAAATATCTAAACCGCGCAACTTATCAATTTTATCATACTCAATCTCAGGGAAAATAATCTGCTCAGATACGCCCATTGAGAAGTTACCACGTCCATCGAATTGCTTAGGACTAATACCACGAAAGTCACGAATACGAGGAATAGAGATAGACACTAGGCGCTCTATAAATTCATACATTCTTTCGCGACGTAAAGTCACCTTACAACCAATTGGCCAATCTTCACGGACTTTAAAACCCGCTATAGATCTACGCGCTTTAGTCACAACAACTTTTTGACCTGAAATTTTCTCGAGATCGCGAACTGCGCTTTCCAATGCTTTTTTATCTGCAATCGCTTCACCAACACCCATATTTAGAGTTACTTTGGTGATACGAGGCACTTCCATTACATTATCAAGATTCAACTCTTCTTTGAGTTTCTTCGCAATCTCTTCATTGTACAGTTTTTTCAAACTAGCCATTTCTAATTACCGTTACTTACACCAGCTTAAACTGGTAAAAAATAAATTAAGCTTTTAATTAATTCTCAATAACTTATAACCATGAAATCTTTAAAAAAGATTAAATAGCTACGCCATTTGATTTAAAAATGCGCTCTTTTTTTCCATCTTCTGAAACTTTAAAGCCAACACGATCTGCCTTATCTGTTTCAGAATTATAAATTGCTACATTCGAGACCTGAATTGGCGCTTCTTTTTCAATTATGCCGCCAGGTACGCCTGCTTGAGGGTTAGGCTTTTGATGCTTCTTAATCATTTGGACGCCAGCGACGATCAAACGACTATCTTGCATTACCTTAACAACCTTGCCTTTTTTACCCTTGTCACGACCAGCGATCACTATCACTTCGTCATCACACTTAATCTTTTGCATCGCCTTATCCTCTACCTTTAACCCAGACTTATAAAACTTCTGGTGCCAAAGAAATAATTTTCATAAATTTTTCACCACGTAATTCACGCGTCACAGGTCCAAAAATACGAGTGCCAATTGGAGCATTTTGTGCGTTCAAAATTACGGCTGCATTATCGTCGAACTTAATAAGTGAACCGTCTGGACGACGCACACCTTTTCTTGTTCTAACAACGACAGCGTTAACAACCTGGCCTTTTTTAACTTTACCGCGCGGAATCGCTTCCTTAACAGTAACTTTAATTACATCGCCAATTCTTGCGTAACGGCGATGAGAGCCACCAAGCACTTTAATACACATTACCCGACGTGCGCCGCTATTATCGGCAACCTCAAGGTAGCTTTGTGTTTGAATCATTGTTCGTCTCCGAAACCTTTACTGCAATATAAAATTGCTATGATCATAGCGGCGCAATTATATCTGCGCTGCACTCTCTTCAATATTCACTAACGCCCATGATTTCGACTTAGAAAGCGGACGAGATTCTGCAATAGTAACAACGTCACCAATTTTACAGCTATTCTCTTCATCATGTGCTTTAAGCTTAGATGATTTACTCAAATACTTACCGTAAAGAGGGTGCTTGACACGCCGCTCAATTAGCACAGTAATAGTTTTATCCATCTTATCGCTTACAACTTTACCCATAAGGGTACGCGCTGTATTCTTTACATTTTCCACTTGCTGACCCATGGCTTAGTTACCTGCCTTTTGATTCAGGATCGTTTTGATCCGTGCAACATTACGACGAGCTATTTTAAATAAATGCGTTTGCACCTGCTGACCCGAACTAGCTTGCATACGAAGCTTGAACGTATCTTCAAGGTTTACTAGCATTTCTGCATTTAACTCTTCAACAGATTTTTCACGTAATTCTGAGGCATTCATCACATCACCGAACGTTTAACGAAAGTTGTAGAAATAGGTAACTTTGAAGCTGCAAGAGCAAATGCTTCGCGCGCTATCTCTTCTGTCACCCCTTCCATTTCATAAAGTATTTTACCTGGCTGAATCTGGGCTACCCAGTACTCAACATTACCTTTACCTTTACCTTGGCGAACCTCTAAAGGCTTGCTAGTAATCGGCTTATCAGGAAAAACTCTAATCCAAATTTTACCGCCACGCTTTATATGACGAGTCATTGCTCGTCGCGCCGCTTCAATTTGGCGAGCCGTTAACCGACCGCGCCCAACTGCTTTCAATCCGAACTCACCAAAACTAACTTTGGAACCTCGGTTTGCAAGGCCGCGATTACGACCCTTCATCATTTTGCGAAACTTCGTACGCTTTGGCTGCATCATAATGCGTACCCCTTACTTAGCTCTTGAGCTTTTCTTTTTTGGCGCCGGCTCAGCTTCAACAGCATCACCAATAACTTCGCCTTTAAAAATCCAGACTTTAACGCCCAGAATCCCATAAGTTGTTAACGCTTCTGACGTTGAATAATCAATGTCAGCGCGAAGTGTATGCAAAGGAACTCGCCCTTCACGATACCACTCAGTACGCGCAATCTCTGCACCGCCTAGACGACCGCCAACCTGAATACGAATGCCTTGAGCACCTTGCCGCATAGCGTTTTGAACGGCTCTTTTCATCGCACGCCTAAACATTACACGCCGCTCTAGCTGACTAGTTACACTATCTGCAACTAATTTCGCATCTAAATCAGGCTTGCGTATCTCTTCGATATTGATGTGGACTGTCACACCCATTATCTTAGCAATCTGAGCACGTAGCTTTTCAACATCTTCGCCGCGCTTACCAATCACAATGCCTGGTCGGGCTGTATGAATAGTAACTTTCGCAGTATTAGCTGGCCGCTCTATATCGATGCGACTAACCGAAGCCTTTGACAGCTGCTTGTGAATGTATTTGCGAACCGCTAGATCCGCATGTAATTTTTCAGCGTATTTATCGCTGCCCGCATACCATATCGAGGTATGCTTTTTAACAATACCCAAACGAATACCGGTGGGATGTACTTTTTGACCCATAACGTCCGCTCTCGCTCTATTTATTGTCGTCGGCGACTTTAACTGTAATGTGACATGAACGCTTTAAAATGCGATCAGCACGACCTTTTGCACGTGCCCGTATACGTTTCATGGTCACGCCCTCATCAACAAAGATGGTCGACACTCGCAATTCGTCCACATCTGCACCTTCGTTTTGTTCCGCGTTGGCAATTGCACTCTCCAACACTTTTTTAATAATGACTGCTGCTTTTTTATTACTAAACGTCAGTAAGTCTAAAGCCACTTCAACATGCTTGCCGCGAATTAGATCCGCAACGAGTCTAGCTTTCTGTGCCGACAAGCGCGCGCCACTTAATTTTGCTGCTACTTCCATCGTCAACCTGCCTTATCTAACCTTTTTGTCAGCCACATGGCCTTTATAAGTACGCGTTCCCGCAAACTCACCCAGCTTATGACCAACCATTTCTTCATTAACCAACACTGGTACATGCTGACGGCCATTGTGTACAGCTATCGTCAAACCAACCATTTGCGGCATAATCATTGAGCGACGCGACCAAGTTTTAATGGGACGACGATCATTTTTTTCGACGGCTACTTCAACTTTCTTCAATAAATGAAGATCAATGAATGGGCCTTTCTTCAGTGAACGTGGCACTGTTGCTTCCTCTTAATCAGTTAATATGGCTACTAACCATTCAAACTACGACGCCAATAATTTAATTACTTTTTATTGCGACGACGAACGATCATGCTATCTGTACGCTTATTCTTACGCGTCTTATAACCCTTAGTAGGCGTACCCCAAGGGCTCACCGGATGACGACCACCAGAAGTACGGCCTTCACCACCACCATGCGGGTGATCAACTGGGTTCATCGCTACACCGCGAACCGTAGGTCGTATACCACGCCATCTTGATGCACCAGCTTTACCTAGCGAACGAAGACTGTGCTCAGAGTTAGAAACTTCGCCCAATGTCGCACGACACTCAGACAAAACCTTTCTCATCTCACCACTGCGCAAACGTAACGTTGCATAACTACCTTCTCGCGCGACCAGCTGTGCCGAGGTACCCGCTGAACGTGCTATCTGAGCACCTTTTCCAGGCTTTAACTCAACGCAGTGAATCGTGCTACCGACAGGAATATTGCGAATAGGCAAGGTATTACCTGTCTTTATACTAGATGCTTCGCCAGATTCAATTTTATCACCTGCCTTAAGACCCTTTGGTGCGATAATATAGCGGCGCTCACCGTCTGCATAACAGATAAGAGCAATATTTGCCGTTCTATTTGGATCGTACTCCAAGCGCTCAACTGTCGCCGGAATACCATCTTTATTACGCTTGAAATCAACTATACGGTAATGCTGCTTGTGACCACCACCAATATGACGGACGGTAATACGACCGTTATTGTTTCGACCACCGGACTTGGATTGCTTTTCTAGCAATGGAGCGTAAGGCGCACCCTTGTGCAAACCCTCACTAACAATACTAACAACAAATCGACGACCAGCTGATGTTGGCTTACGCTTTAATACTGCCATCTCTTAAGCCCCCATCGCAAAATCAATATCGTGACCATCAGCCAACTTAACATAGGCTTTTTTCCAGTCACTTCTTTTACCAAGACCATAGCGAGTCTGCTTAGTCTTACCTTTCATCACTAGCGTACGAACACCATCAACCTTCACATCAAACATCTTTTCAACAGCAGCCTTAATTTCTGGCTTAGTTGCAGTCTTAACTACCTTAAAGACAACCTGATTTGAAGCTTCCGCCGAACCTACTGCTTTTTCAGAGACAACAGGCGCTAGCAATATTTTTAATATACGCTCCTGATTCACGACAACATCTCCTCAATTTTCTTAAGCGCTGCAACAGTAACTATCACCTTATCAAAACCAACCAAACTAACCGGGTCAATTGCTTCCGCATCAATGACATCAATCTTATGAAGATTGCGAGACGCAAGGTATAAATTCTCTGACAACTCTTCGGTTACAATCAATGCATCAGTAATATCATACTGAGCCAACAATTTAACCAAATCTTTAGTTTTTGGCGCCGACAATTCGATTGCATCTAGAACAACAAAACGCTCCTGACGAGCCAACTCAGACACAATGCACTGCATTGCAGCACGATACATCTTTTTATTTACTTTTTGTTCGAAACTGCGAGGCTGAGCAGCAAAAGTTACACCACCACTGCGCCATATCGGACTGCTAGCAGTACCTGCACGAGCACGACCACTGCCCTTTTGAGCCCAAGGCTTTTTTCCACCGCCAGCAACTGCTGCACGATTCTTTTGAGCCTTTGTACCTTGGCGCGCTGCTGCTTGATAAGCAACAACCACTTGATGCACTAGATCTTGATTATACTCACGACCAAAAGCTGAATCAGCCAAACCAATCGCACCGCTTGTGCCGCTTGGCGTTGTAATATTTAATTCCATTACTTACCTCCCAACTTCACAGCAGGACGAACAATCACGTCACCACCTGGAGCACCCGGAACCGCACCTTTAACTAATATCAAATTACGCTCTTCATCAATACGAACAACTTCTAAATTTTGGATAGTCACTTGCTCAGCACCCATATGACCGGCCATTTTCTTGCCTTTAAAGACACGACCCGGAGTCTGACACATACCGATAGAACCAGGAGCACGATGGGACAGTGAGTTACCGTGAGTTGCATCTTGCATTGCGAAATTATAACGCTTAATAACACCAGCAAAACCCTTACCTTTGGAAGTACCCGTTACATCAATTTTTTGACCAACCTCGAAACAAGCTACCGTTAACTCGCCGCCAACTTCTAAAGAAGAATCTTGCTCGCCACCAGCTTTAGCACGAAGCTCCCACAACCCCCTACCTGCCTCAGCATTCGCTTTAGCATAGTGGCCTGCAGCAGCCTTATTAACACGTGAAGCTCGGCGCGAACCTACAGTCACTTGAACCGCTTGGTAGCCGTCAGTTTCGATGGTTTTAATTTGTGTGATACGATTTGGCTCAACCTCAACCACCGTTACCGGGATTGAAGCACCATCGTCTGCGAATATACGCGTCATGCCGCACTTGCGACCGACAATACCTATTGTCATCTTCTAACCTCATTAGTGTACGGGGCTTCTCACCCCAAAACCGCTTTTGAAAAAGCAGAAATAGGACCCGCTATGGCCGCCCATTGCAGAGCGTTACACAAGGACCATCAAACAATCCTAAGTGAGCTTGCTTATTTTTAGTCTTACCTAAAACAAACCCACGAGCTGTTCCCTATAAAGGGAGCCGTAGAACGGGAACTAACCTAAAGAAATCTGAACTTCAACACCTGCCGCTAAATCTAGCTTCATTAGTGCATCAACAGTCTTTTCGGTTGGCTCCACAATATCTAACAAGCGCTTGTGGGTACGAATCTCATACTGATCACGTGCATCTTTATTTACATGCGGCGAAACCAGAATGGTAAATCTTTCTTTTCGAGTCGGCAAAGGAATAGGTCCGCGAACTTGCGCACCAGTACGACGAACAGTCTCGACTATTTCATGTGTAGAAGCGTCAATCAACTTATGATCAAATGCTTTTAGTCGAATACGAATGCGTTGATTCTGCATCTCTGCCAAACTCCAAAATCTTAAAGAACGATCACAATCGGTAGACTTTAATTTCTACCCCTGCAAATTTGAGGCGCAATTATATGGATGTGACCATGTGTCGTCAACCCCAATAAACACTTATTTTAAATATATATGCTCGGAGAACGAATTCATTTTTTTTGCCCACTATAAATAACGATTTATCATTAACTTAAGCGTTTATAACAGTACCAATCTAGCCAGACCTTTTCTCTGCAACATAGTCTTTTTCATTTTTTTGCTTTTTAATAGACTACAGACCTAGCTTCTACTATATATTGACTCAATGTTGATACAAATCAAACACTCCCAGACCCACATTAATTACATGAGATCACTATGGATACTAAAGAGACAACGCAGGGCACGCTAACCACTCGTGTCATGGCCATGCACGGCAATACAAATCCATCGGGTGATATATTTGGTGGCTGGGTGCTATCTCAAATGGATATCGCTGCCGGCATCTGTGCCGGTCAGCGTGCTCAAAGTCGTGTGGTTACCCTATCCCTAGAAAGTATGAGTTTTATCCGCCCCGTTAAAGTCGGTGATATATTAGGTGTTTATACCCGCGTCATACAAATTGGCAATACATCTATGACAATCAACGTTGAAGCATGGGTAAGGCGTGACAGAATCGGCAATCGAGAAAAAGTAACCGAGGGTAACTTTAAATTTGTTGCACTTGAT
>CAXMPB010000034.1:0-12774 GCA_964195035.1 Cellvibrionaceae bacterium
TAATATAGGTTGTAGGTCGTGGCCTTTGCTAAAAAATGGTTGCTGAATATTGCGGCTGTTGGGGTCTTCTATGGGTCTAAAATATACAGGTTAAAAACGTCTACATCGTCATTATTTATATTTATAGTCGCGGCATAGCCAACACCGCTAAAAACATTATCGGGTTTAATTTCATTTAAAAAAAACAGCGCGACTTTTTGTTTGGAGCGTTGAAGTGAAAATAATACGCCCATCAGATAAAAAGCAGGGCTTAAATCATGGCCTTCTTCTGCAATAATGGGGTCGTTAATGATTTGTTCTAGGCTATTTGTATCGAGATCATATTGCCAAATATTCCATGTTGGCTGATCTTCTCGTTAGCACCTTCGATTTAAGGCGCGCGCATTGCAAAAATAAGTCTACGGCCATCCTAAGAAACTTCGATACTTTTCACATCGCATATAGCGCCTGCACTAAATACTCTGTTGGTGATATTAATCGAGTTGGCAGACTGACTCGCTCTTTCACGTAAAAATAAGCCGGCACCACCGTTGAATTTTACGGGATCTAGAACATCTTCTATTTCAACATTGTCACTATCGGCTATAGAAATAGGGCGCTCTACAAAGGCAATGGGGATATCAACGGCTAATGGGTCGGTATTTTGGCCCGAGCCGCTACCGCCGCTGCTTGCAAGAGATAGAATTAAAAAACCTAATAATAAAAAAACGAAGCTTTGTGAGCTCGTTTGATTGGTTCTTTATGATAAAGAAAAAGCATGTAAGTATTACCGAGTACTAATTAGAACAGGTACAAGATACCACGCGAGCCCCCGATCGCATTCGACAAGATGTCAGTCGCAGCCCTGGTGGCGATAGCCGCGTTTGACTTTGGTGCTGGTGCTAATTTAGCTGAAGTATTTAATCCTTATGGTCGCATTGAATTAGTAACACCATTATTAACTAAATTACTAGCTGATAACTTAGATGATCAGCTCGATATAGGAACGCTAGCAGATGATGCAACACAGGCGGGCTTACTCAATAATTTAATTGATGACTTCATTGCTGGTTGCGATGCAGATGGAAGTTGTTCTCAAAATAATTCACGTGTGCAAAGTATGGTTACCGCGGTTTGTTCTTCTACCTTTGGTGGCTTCGTGGATTTATTTGGAAATCCCTTTGGTAGTAGGGCGCAAATGGAGTCATTGGTTGCGTTTGATCCTTTGACGTGAATTTTCGTGTAGGCGATATTAACGATTTATAATATTCACAGTCGATGCTTATTGCTCTTTAAGTCTTAAGAGTAATTCGAGCTATTCGGATTTAGATAATTATTTGGCCACTTTTTTTGCCACAAAGACAGAGTGTTAAGTTAAGTTGGTTTATAGACAACAAAACCATTTTCTCTGATGCTCAATCATACCTGGACTTATGCCATGTTCATCTCGTCGAATCTAATTTTGTGTGGCGCTAGTCAATAATTACTTTATTTTATCAACTTCCGATTTTTTCACTCGACCAAAAAAAATAGTCGTCCATCAAAAGAACTGCCACCTTTGGCAATAACCTTCCTGTGGTTTGGCTGATGGTCACTATTTGGCTCTACTTCATCAATCTAATTGATGAATAAGGAAGTTTTTTCGCCTAAATAATTTTAGGCGAAGTAAAAAGACCACGGTTTTGGTTTTTCTATATGGTAGCCTTGTAAGTAATCAACCTCGATATCAGTGAGTAGTTCGACTATACGCTTGTTCTCAACAAATTCAGCGACCGTTTTTATGCCCATTGCTTTGGCAACATTGGTAATCGATTCTACAAAGGTGTAATCCACTACAGAGTTGTGCATGTTTTTTATAAAGCTGCCATCAATTTTTATTTTATCGATAGGTAGTTTTTTAAGGTAACCAAAAGACGACATGCCTGCACCAAAATCATCTAAAGATATTGTACATCCATATTTTTGTAATTTTTCTAACAATGTTTGTGCAATTTCTATATTGGTCATCATGTGTGTTTCGGTTACTTCAAAACATATTTTTGATGTGTTGGTCTGGTAACGTTGAAAACATTCTTCGATGAAGTCACCAATTTTAGGGTTCGATAAGGTGTTGCCAGAAAGATTAATGGCAATTGACTCTATTACATTTGCACGCCTTCCTAACAACTCAATTCTCTTGCAAACATCCTCTATCATCCAGCAATCAATTTCAAAAATTACGTCGTAGTTTTCTGCTGCCGCTAAAAACTTAGTGGGCATAATGAGCTTGCCCTTTTCATCGTTCATGCGTATTAAAGCTTCTAAGGATAATTTTTTGTTTTCAGGGTCGAGAGGTTTTAATAATTGAAAGTGAGGGGTAAAGTAATCGTATTTTATCGCCTCTTTGACTTTGTGTACCCAGTTCATCTCAACTAAGCGTCGTTCGATAAATGGGTTTTCTTGTTGGGCAAAATAAAATTGGTTGCGACCATTTCTTTTGGCTTGGTAACAGGCATTGTCAGCGGTAATTATTGCATTGTCGACACTTTCTTTTACTTTATCTAGTTGTGCAATGCCAATGCTGCAATTGATTTCATAAACTTTATTTTCCCATTTAAATAAAATGTTACTGATAATGTCGTTAATGCTATTGGCTAATTCTATCGAGTGCTTTTTTTTAGATTTATTTAGTAATACAGCAAATTCATCGCCACCATAGCGATAAATGGAATAATCTATGTCTGTATATTTTTCTCTCATGAAATAAGATAGGCGTTCGCCAACAACAGTTAAGAGTCGATCGCCTGCAAGATGACCACAAGTGTCATTAATGACTTTAAATTGATCGAGATCAATAAACATTAATGTATGTGTTTGCCACGTTTTATTGTCTTTTATTTTTAATAAGGTTTCTTCAAGACAGCGTCTATTTTTAAGGTTAGTCAAAAAATCGAGGTGGATAATGTTTTTTAAAATGGTATTTGATTCTTGTAATTTTAATGTTTTTTCTTCAATTTCGGTTTCTAATTGTTTTTCATATTTCGATATTTCTCTTTTGCGACATTTATCAAGTTCGCTATAGGTTGTTTTTGTTGAAGCATATACAGTTAACGTTACTTGAGAAGTGCCATCTTTAAAAAATTCATATTCATCTTTTGCCCAGCAATTTTGGCCAAGAGCCTGCTCAAGAATGCCAATCACTTTACCCAATAAAAAAGGACAGCCCCAGTGTTTAGATTGTGGCAGGCTTTTCTGTAGACGAAGTTCCCATGGATTATTGACAGTTATAATCGCGTGACAATTTTCGGGCTCATACTCTGTTAATTGGATGTGCCCCCAGCCAGTGAGAGCTGCCATTTGACACCATGTTGAAAACCCATCGTTAAAAGAGTTAGTGGATGCGGCGACAATATCTTTATAATCTGTATTTGTACTACGAATCGATGAATTGGCAACAATTAGCCTGAATAAGTCGATCCCCATCTCATCAGCTATTGGTGCAAGCATGCCTTTGAGATCTGGGTCGGTAGAAATGATAATTTGTTCAGTGCCAAAGCATTCAAAGTAGCCTTTCTCAAAATCCCAATTAAATGCACCACCTTCTCCCACTAAAGAGTCGTTATTTGAGGTGATAGGCATTTTTTGAGGCATATTAAAGTCTACTTTGTTAGTGAATCGTAGATAGTGATAGTATGTTCAGAATATTAAATCAATTTAATTATTATAATTAGTTATAGTTCAAGGTTAGCACAATGAGTGATAAAAATATCCTAAGTACAGAAGACCAGGCAAGAGTTGATGATTATTTGAACAAGCCCAATCATCAAATTGAAAGAAGGTCATTTCGACCATGGTTATTAATGGGTGTAATTGTATTAGTTATGACCTTTTTGAGCCTATTTAGTTACATGCTCGCCTTTGTTAATGACGTCATTTGATCAATTGTTAGCTATTTTCTGATCAATAAACTGCTTATAGCTTGATTCGGTTATGGGGTAATCTTTCATGCCTATCAATGCCATAATCTTAAATAAAATACAGGGCAGGCCATAGACCCAGGCTAGTGCAGAGAGCTCTTGGGTACTATTGCTTCCACTTGGGTCGAAACCAAAGAGATCTAATAAGGGGAAGGCTACGCCAATTGCCAGCGCAAAGGCTAATTTGGTTGTAGTGCCCCACAAGGCAAAAAATAACCCTGGGCGTTTAAAGCCTGTTGTTGCACTATCCCATTCGACAAGATCACCGTTCATTGATGACGGAATAAATAAATCGCAACCAGTTGTAAACCCAGTGCCAATAACAATAATAATAAACACCCACAGCGTATCTGGACTTAAAAAAGGTGTCCATATAAAAAAGCTACAAGCAATAATAATAGAGCACTGCCAGGCTTTATACTTTCCGATTTTGTCTGCGAGTTTTGTCCAAAAAGGCACAGAAATAGCTGCGCAAATAAAATATAAGAATAATAAGGGTCCAATGTAATCAGGTGCTTGTAATACATGGGTGGTATAAAATAAAAATAAGGTAGCTGGAATAGCATTAGCAATACTATTACTTAAAAAGCTAGAAAGTAATGTGCGAAATGGTGAAGGCTGCTTAATTAATAATAGGGCTTCTTTTAATGGTGCCTTAGGTAGTTGTAGCGATTGGTGATCAGGGACTTTAATTAAAAAAACGCCAGAAATAGTCAGTGTGATAATCACTATAATAGTTATAGTAAAAAGTGTTGCCGTAAAAGTATTAGACTCCCCTTCACCTAAAAAAGCAGGTATCGATAAAGCTGCCAATGTACCTAATATTCCAAAACAAGCACGAGAGCCAGTAATACGGTTTCGCTCTTTATAATCGTTTGATAGCTCAGCACCCCATGCGCTCATTGGCACTATTGCCATCGTACCTGCGATGTAGATAGCAAGCGTCCAAAATAATAAATAGAATGCGCTTGAATCTTGTGCTGGATTGAATAGGAAGTATGTCGATAAGGAAATTAAAGGGATGCTGATATAAATCCACAGTTTTCTTCTGCCCCAGTGTTGTGGTGTTCTATCCGAGAGCATGCCCACAACGGGGTCAGTAACGGTATCCCATAGGCGTGCGACTAAAATAATGCCGCCAATGGCAGATAAGCTGAGTGATGTTATCCCCGCATAGTGGGTAGGAATAATAACTTGTAGAGTTATAAAGGCAGCTGCCAAAGGGAAGGATAAAAATCCGTAGGCTGATAACGTTGATAATGAAAGCTTCAATTGATCTAAGTCCTTTGTAGTGTCGAGCTTAACGTTCTTGCATGTTTTAGAAGTTTAATAATTTTAAAGTATATGTTGTTTTTTCTGTTTAGCTACGTTTTATTTATTCGTTCAGATGAAAGTGTCTAAAAATAAAAACCAACAGCAGTTGTTAGATGGCGGTAATTTTCTGGAAAAAAATAGGTTTTTTTGGTGTAAAGAATGATTTTAATACAGGTATAGAAAAAATCGAAATATATGAATTAAAGTAGGGCTTTGTATGCTGTGGGCTAAAAAATTAATCCTTCAAGGTTGGATAAGAATTGAAACGCTTTGTCTACTCCCATACTTCCCTGACGGGCTCGCCAAAGTCATCATAAATAATACGTTTTTTAGGTCTGTGCACGGCTGATGATATAGATTTCTTTTTGTTTTTGCGATCATCGAGTGCCTTAACAGTTTCAGTTAAGGGTGTGCGAGTTTGTTTTTCGCCTTCAATAAAAGGGATCGTCTGATTAAGGTTGCTGTTGTTTTCGCGTCCGCTAATACCTTGTTGTACTTCGTTAATCGCACCGCCACCCGTAAGGTATTGTGAGATTTCTCTCTCCATTTCCTCGCGTACTTCTTTTTTTGTTTTTAATTTTTGAATCATAATGTTGTCATAAGATAAATAATTTTAAGGTTAGCTAGTGCCCATCCATAGAAGGCTCATAGCGAGTGGAAATAAAAGTGTTCAAATTTGCGCTACTAAATACTGGCGTCTGCATTATTACAAACAACTTCATATAGCGGTGCGAACATACCCGTGTTAATTTTTACGCAGCACAGTCCTAATTATGGATGGCACTAGCTATGCTTGTAGTGATAATCTCAAGTTCGTCTCGCTAAGGCATTGTGAGCTAGTGAAATTGAGCACCATATCTAATAAGCCATCCCATGGCTTCATACTGTGCAAGCCTTTTATCGACTTATCGATCGTGTTTGCCTGTCTTAATAAGCGATGTAGCTGCGTTATATTTAATCGTCTTAATGCTTGTTGAGCAAGTCCTTGTCGTTTTTCCCAAATGCCCGCTTGCTTAGCCGCCCAATTAAAGTTTTGGCCTTGCTCAAGACTGTTGATTACGCTGAGTAATATTCTAATCTCGCGAGCAATTGCCCATAAAATAACAGTGGGTTCGGTGCCTTCTGTTTTTAAGCCCTGTAAGTTTTTAACAGCTTCTCGAGCATTGCCCAGCAATATTTTATCGATTAGACCAAAGACATCGTAGCGAGCACTATCGGCTACAGCACCAGCAATTAATTCAGGCGTTAAATAACCATCGATACTGAGAAGTTTTAATTTCTCAAGCTCTTGATGAGCTGCTAATAAATTACCTTCGATGCGAGTCGCCAATAACTCTATGCTATGGCTATCAGCGGTTAATCCTAGTTTTTTAATTCGTTGATCTAGCCAGCGCGGTAATTGTGCCCTTGATATTGGCCATATAGGCAGCCATTGCCCTTGTTTTTCTAATGCTTTCACCCATTTGCTACGTCCCGTTCCGGCATCTAATTTAGAGCTCACAATGATTAGGCAGTTGTCGGGGTTAGGGTTTGTTAAATATTCACAAATCGCTTTGCTACCTTTGTCGCCAGGCTTAGGTTTATCTAATCGTAATTCGATAACTTTCTTTTCGCTAAACAGCGATAAATTATTAGAGGCCGATAATAACTGTGACCAATCAAATTGATTGTCAACAAAGTAGCGTTCGCGTTCAGTGTATCCATTTTTAAAAGCGCTGCGTCTTATCTCATCACCACTTTCTTCGACCAGTAGCGTTTCGTCACCACTAATAAGATATGCAGGTGCAAGCCCTTGTTGTAAGTGTCTGCTGAGTTGATCGATTCGTAGTTTACTCATAAAATTCTAATTAATTGCTTTTATTTCTGAGTCGGTCGAGCAATGTTAGCTGTTGCATAATTTGTCTAGCTGCCGCTCGTTGTAAATCTTTGCGTAGTAGAGTCTCTTCTTTATTGCTGCTGCCAATACTATCTTGGTTAAAATTATAAGACCGTGTAATGCGAATCGTATTCTTAGGGCGTAATAAATTCTGTTGATCGTCACGTATTGCGTAATCAAGGGTTAGCGTTAATTCGAATTCAGCGGTTGTCGCGTCTGAATTAGTTGAGGCGCTACGACGTTTGATATTTTCACGACCTAGATCAAGTAGTAAGTCACTATTAAGTGCAGAGAACAATAAGTTTTTGCCAGCTAAGTTTTGCTCAATAATACGATAAGTCTCGCCACGCTCTCCGCTGATAAAAATATTGCTTTTTAATGACGGTCCAGCGCTTTCGCTACCACGCAAATGCCAACCGCTACAGCTGGCAAGCAGTAGCGGCAACAAACACAGGTAGCTAATAATACTTAGGCGAAAAACTCTTTTCATAATGACTATCCGTTGGATCTCTTTGTAATGAAATAAGTTTTAATAATGCCCAATCATTAACTAAACTATTTAATTAGCAACAATGTTAACGAGCTTGTTTGGGACAACAATCACCTTGCGAATGGTTTTGTCGGCAATAAATTGTTTGATTTGTTCATTGTCCAAGGCGATCGCTTCTAATTCATCTTTAGGTGAATTGTTAGGGGCCTCTAATTTGGCGCGAACTTTCCCGTTAACTTGTATAACTAATGTAATTGCCGATTTAACCAGCGCGTCTTTGTCGACACTAGGCCATACTTCATCAATCACATTACTATCGTGACCTAGCGCTATCCATAAACTATGACAAATATGCGGCACGACTGGTGCTAATAACAAAATGGCTGCTTCAAGTGCTTCGCGTTCTACCGCCAGTGCTTCTGCTGTGCTGCGATCTGCAAACTTATTAACGTCATTCATTAATTCCATGACAGCTGCAATAGCCGTATTAAATTGCTGGCGTACAGCATAATCACCGCTAACCTTTTCGATGGTTTCATGGGTTTTTCGACGTAAATCTTTTTGTGTTTGCGCGAGACCTTTGATGAGCTGTGCGCTTATCGCAACTGTTTCGCCAGCTTGCAGTTCACCAGCCTGAAGATGTGCGTGGACGGTTTTCCAGAGGCGACGTAAAAAACGACTGCCGCCTTCAACGCCTGCATCATTCCACTCTAAAGTTTGCGTGGGTGGCGAGGCAAACATGGTAAATAATCGAACCGTATCGGCACCATATAAATCGACAGTAGTTTGCGGATCGATACCGTTATTCTTCGACTTCGACATTTTAGTCGTGCCGCCAATTTCAACGGGCTTATTGCTCGCCGTCAAATGCGCCGAAAGTGGTTTGCCTTTGTCGTCTTTTTCAACCGTCACATCGGCAGGGTTAAACCATTCAGTGCTGCCGTCTTCATTCTTTATAAAGTAGGTTTCTGCAAGCACCATGCCTTGGCAAAGTAATTGCTCAAAAGGTTCATCGCATTCAATTAAGCCTTCATCGCGCATCAGCTTATGAAAAAAGCGTGCATATAAAAGATGCAATATAGCGTGCTCAATACCGCCAACATATTGATCAACAGGCAGCCAGTAATTAGCGGCATCTTTATCGAGCATGGCATCACTGGCGTGTGGGCTGGTGTAGCGTGCGTAGTACCAAGATGATTCCATAAAAGTATCGAAGGTATCGGTTTCGCGCTCGCAAGCCTCGCCGTTAAGCTCTGTTTTTCTCCACGCAGTGTCTGCTTTGATGGGGGATTGTACCCCATCCATTTCGACATCTTCAGGTAATAAAATAGGCAGCTTTTCTAGGGGGACGGGAATCTCTCCGCCATCAGGCATATTAAATATAGGGATAGGTGTTCCCCAATAACGTTGGCGAGAAACGCCCCAATCGCGTAGGCGAAAATTAGTCGTCACTTCACCTTTATTGAGCTCGCCTAGTTTGTTAGCGATAGCATCAAAGGCTTGCTCAAAATTTAGGCCGTCAAATTCACCTGAATTAATTAATACACCTTTTTCGGTGAAGGACTCGCGGTCTACGTTAATGTCGCCTTTATCGTTAGAAATTACTTGTTTAATTGCAAGGCCATACTGCTTGGCAAAAGCGTAATCGCGGTCGTCGTGGGCAGGAACTGCCATCACAGCACCAGAGCCGTAATCCATCAATACGTAGTTGGCAACCCATACTGGGATAAGTTTATTGCTCAGTGGATGGTGGACTTTTAAGCCTGTATCGATGCCAAGCTTTTCCATCACCGACATGTCGGCCTCAGAGACCGATTGTTTTTTACAGCGTGCTATAAAAGCAGCAAGATCTGCATTATCCTTGGCAAGTGCAAGGCTAATAGGGTGCTCTGCTGCCAAGCTCATATAAGTAATACCCATTACTGTATCGGGCCGAGTAGTATAGACATCAAAGCTATCGATATCGCCGTCCACAGAATTGACGGGTGTCTCGAGCATACAGTTCATTTGCATGCCGCGGGATTTGCCAATCCAGTTTTTCTGCATGGTTTTAACTTGCTCGGGCCACTTGGGGAGCTTGTCGAGATCGCTTAATAATTCATCTGCATAGGCAGTGATTTTAATAAACCATTGGGGTATTTCACGGCGCTCAACGGCGGCGCCCGAGCGCCAGCCTTTGCCATCGATGACCTGTTCGTTAGCTAACACTGTTTGATCGATTGGGTCCCAGTTGACGGTCGCCATTTTTTTATAGACTAGGCCCTTTTCATAGAGTCGAGTAAAAAACCATTGCTCCCATTTATAGTAAGTCGGTTGGCAAGTGGCTAATTCACGGCTCCAGTCAAAACCAAAGCCCAGCGAGTTGAGCTGCTGTTTCATGTACGCTATGTTGCTGTATGTCCAGTTAGCAGGTGCGGTTTTGTTTTGTATGGCGGCATTTTCTGCCGGCAAGCCAAAAGCATCCCAACCCATTGGGTGTAAAACATTTTTACCTTGCATGCGTTGGTAACGCGCAATCACGTCGCTGATGGTGTAGTTGCGCACATGCCCCATATGTAATTTGCCGCTAGGGTAGGGGAACATAGCAAGACAATAGAATTTATCTTTACTGGGATCTTCAGTAACTTCGAAACAACGATTTTTTTGCCAGTATTCTTGGGCAATGGCTTCAATTTGTGAGGGGTGGTATTGTTCTTCCATTAGATTGGGATGGCCTTAAAATATCAAAAATAATAGACTATTATACGCCCAATCCAGCGCGCTAAGCGATAGTTAATAGACGCTAAGTCATGAATGCTAAAGACAAGGAGGCTTTCGAGAGCGGTGGGCCCAATGTATAAGCGCTATTTTGCAATTAGAACAACTATTACCTGCAAGGATGTAGGTAGGGGGGCGTGAGCAGGACGCGGAAGCTTTCGCCTCAAATCAGCGATATAATTGACTCAAAGTAGCGCTCCCTCACGACCACCGCTATTCTCGGGCCGCCCCCTAGAAGACAAAATTGTTCATCACTGTGCTAAAAAGCTTAATGGTACCCCCCGCCATACAATTACTGATGATTATCTTTGCGTGGATTTACTGGCGACGATGTAGAGTGTTGGCGCGTTTATCGTTAAGCTTTGCGGTGATAAGTTTGTCGTTATTGTCCTTGCCCGCTGTAAGTCAATCGCTGTTTGTGTGGCTTGAGGCGCCTTTTGTAAAGCAAGCCGCATCGGCCGACATTCAATGGCGAGTGCTGTGGTTGTGTTGGGTGGAGGCAGATTGCGATTGGCTCCAGAATTTGACGGTAAAGATCAGTTGAGTCATCACGCTCTTTGGCGGTTACGCTATGGCGCTTATCTTGCGCGTAAACTTGTTGATACAAATGGTGATCAGCTACCCATCATAGTTTCTGGCGGTACGGTGAGGCCTTATGAGACTGTCTCTGAGGCTGCAATGGCGGCAGAGCTTTTAAAGCAAGAGTTTTCTATTAGGCGTGTGCTGCAAGAGCCAAATAGTAGAAATGCTTGGCAAAATGCCATCAAAACGTCCGAGTTGCTAGAGCAGATGAATAGTCCAACAGTTCTACTCGTCACCCATGCTTATCACCTGCGTCGCGCGCAGTATTCTTTTCTGCATGCCGGAGTGGATATCATACCGATGGCCACAGGGTTTGTTAGTAGTCGTTTAGTGTCTGAGGGCGAACCTTGGTATGGTTGGTGGGATGATTGGCTGCCATCTGCTTATCATTTAAATCAAAGTTATATTGCCTTGCACGAATATATCGGACTTTTATTTTATTTAATTCGTTAAATAATATCGCTTTTCTTTTGATATGAAAGCTGTGTTATAAGACTAAAAAAGTCATTTCTCATTAATGTCAAAGGCCAAAAACTAATGCCATGAGCCTTGCTTTTATTGCGTTTAACTCTACCCATAATTTCTTGTTTAAAATTATATGCACTGGTTTTTTGTTTACTTCGTTTTTGCTAAACGGTGTTCAAAAAGGTTAACAATATTTTTTATCTGTCAGTATGATCGAAAAGCTTCGGTGAGCGCAGCCTTGTAATAAGTCACGATCGATATCGCTCGTTTTCATGATGGTCAAAAACTAATGCCATAAGTCTTGCTTTTGTTGAGTTAAACTCTACTCATAATTTCTTGTTTAAAATTATATGCACTGTTTTTTTGTTTACTTCGTTTTTGTTAAACGGTATTCAAAATAGTTAACAATGTTTTTTATCTGTCAGTATGATCGAAAAACCTTGGTGAGCGCAGCCTTGTAATGATTCACGATCGATATCGCTCACTTTCATGATAGCTAAAAAAAGTGCTTTAATTTAAGGAGTTATATTTAAAAACTAAACAGCATTGCATTGCAACTCTGTGCGCTTTCTTTCCTTGGTCAGACCGGAACGCCAGCTGCTCGCTAGCTAATAATTTAATTGTATTTAATTCGTTAAATAATTCCGGTTAGTTTGAAGATAAAAGGGATACTTATGAGACTAAAAAGTTCATTTTTTATTAATACTGAAAGTCAAAAAGTAATACTGTGCCTCATTTCTTTGACGGGCCCAACTCTAGCCATAATTTCTTGTTTCAAACGCTATTTTATTCCACTATAATCAGTGTTAGTTAATTTATGTGCCTTTTAAGTGGAATAGAAGGTAATGTTTTCAGCTGAGATAATATTTAGGGAGTCGTATAATGTATCAATTAAAACCTGTGTCAGTTAAAAATCGTTTGGGTGAATCAATGGATGTCTTAGTGCATTCGTTTGTCACATCTGCCGACCATGTTTGCGTACTAGTTGCAGCACCTAAAAAAATGCACCCCTCTGTATTTACTAAAAATTCTGAGTATATTGCCCATCAATTACGTCAGCGCTGTAAGCTTCAGACGAAAGGTTTTTCTGTGATCGAAATTAGAGCTGAAAAAAATGGTGTGCAGGGAAACGAAAAAGACAGTAGTGAGGTTTGGTACGATTGGAAGTTTAATTGGGTGGGTGGTACGCCAGTAGATTCTCAATGTCATACATTGTCTGTACAAAAAAAATCTTATCTTGAGAATTTGCTTAGACAATTAAAAGCAGCATAGCTGATATAAAAATCATTTAAAAAGCCATATAGGCCATTTAAATAGAGGGCCATTCTTTTTCATCCTCATTAATTTTTTGTTGA
>CAXMPB010000035.1:0-4884 GCA_964195035.1 Cellvibrionaceae bacterium
ATCTACCTTTTTTTATTAATAAAAATTTTGCAATACAAATTTAGAAGTACAGATAAGTTATGAAACTTGAACAATTCAACCAACTTTGCGAACAAGGTTTTAATCGTATTCCTGTCATGCGGGAAGTACTAGCAGATCTAGATACGCCACTATCGAGTTATGTAAAACTCGCCAATGGAGCCTATTCTTATTTATTTGAGTCAGTCCAAGGTGGCGAGAAGTGGGGACGTTATTCGATAATGGGCTTGCCTTGTAAAACAGTTTTAAAAGTCTTTGGCTACAAAGTGACGGTAGAAATTGATGGTGACATTGTTGAGACACACCAAGTAGTAGATCCTTTAGTATTTGTCGAAGAGTTTAAAGCGCGTTATCGTGCGCCGGAGCTTGCAGGTTTGCCGCGCTTTCACGGAGGCCTTGTGGGTTACTTTGCCTATGATTGCGTGCGCTATGTCGAGCCCAGCTTAGCCAGTGTTGAAGCGAGTCAATTAAAAGATGTGATTGGCACACCCGATATTTTGTTGATGGTATCCGATGAAGTGCTGGTGTTTGATAATTTATCGGGCACGCTTAATCTTGTCATTATGGTTAACCCTGATGTTGAGAATGCCTACGAACGCGCGCAACAACGTATTAATCAACTTGAGCATAATTTACGTGGTCCGACCCCGGCATTAGCCAGCATTAACTTACAAGCCGAGGCCGTATCCGAGAAGGCATTTGAATCTAACATAGGTGAGGGCGCCTTTACTCAATCTGTCGATAAAATTAAAGAATATGTGTTGTCTGGCGATACCATGCAGGTTGTTATATCTCAACGATTATCAATGCCATTTACCAGTGAACCGGTCAATTTATATCGAGCACTACGTAGCTTGAACCCATCGCCTTATATGTATTTTGTCGATCTTGGCGATCATCAAGTCGTTGGTTCTAGCCCAGAGATTCTTGCGCGACTAGAAGATAACGAAGTCACCGTAAGGCCAATTGCAGGTACGCGTCGTCGCGGTCATACAGCAGATGAAGATGCGGCACTTGAGGCAGAGTTATTGGCTGACCCCAAAGAAATTGCAGAGCATTTAATGCTGATTGATTTAGGCCGTAACGATGTTGGTCGTGTTGCACAAATTGGCTCTGTTGAATTAACCGAAAAAATGATCGTCGAGCGCTATTCTCATGTTATGCATATTACTTCAAATGTCACCGGCCAGCTACGCGAGGGCTTAAGGGCTATGGATGTGTTACGTGCGGCTTTACCTGCGGGTACATTGTCGGGTGCGCCTAAAATTCGTGCGATGGAAATTATTAATGAGTTAGAAACTGAAAAGCGTGGCATTTATGGGGGTGCCGTTGGCTACCTCGCTTGGAACGGTAATATGGATACTGCTATTGCTATTCGTACTGCGGTTTTAAAAGATGGAAAAATTTATGTGCAGGCGGGCGCCGGTGTAGTTTCAGATTCACAGCCTGCATTAGAATGGAAAGAAACAATGAATAAAGCGCGTGCCTTATTTAGAGCTGTCGATGTCGCGACAGACTCAGGCCCAAGCTCAGATTCAAACTAAGATTTTGGCTGTTCATTTTTTTAAAATATACGCCATTGGGAATATTGGATTAAAACTATGCTGTTAATGATTGATAACTACGATTCGTTTACCTATAACGTGGTGCAATATTTTGGCGAGCTAAAAGCTAATGTTGAAGTTGTGCGTAACGACGAAATCACAGTAGAAGATATAGCAAAAAAAGCACCCGATTATTTAGTGATTTCTCCAGGCCCGCGTACACCAAATGAGGCCGGTATATCGCTGAGCGCTATTAAAGAATATGCAGGTAAGTTACCACTGCTGGGTATTTGTCTGGGTCATCAAAGTATTGCGGCAGCTTTTGGCGGCGATATTGTTCGCGCAGCAAAGGTGATGCACGGCAAAACCTCACCCATTTATCACAGTAATAAAGGTGTTTTTAGCGACTTGCCGAATCCTTTTAGGGCAACGCGTTATCACTCGCTGGTGATCAATAAAAAGTCATTGCCCGAGTGTTTAGAGATAACAGCTTGGACTCAAAAAGAAGATGGCTCGATCGATGAAATTATGGGGATTAAACATAAAACCTTGGCAATTGAGGGCGTACAGTTTCATCCGGAATCTATACTGACCGAGTACGGGCATCAATTATTTAATAATTTTTTAACCCTATACAAGCCACAAAAAGTATAAGTATAAGAAATACAAATTATTTTAAAACATAACTCATTCAAAAGGTGACCTGTGAATATTCAGCAAGCACTCAATAAAGTGGTATGCAGTGAAAGCTTAAGCCGTGACGAGATGGCAGCAGTGATGCGTCAAATAATGACGGGTGATGCGACACCCGCTCAAATTGGTGGTTTTTTAGTTGCACTGCGTATGAAGGGCGAGACCGTTGACGAAATTACGGGCGCAGCCCAAGTAATGCGTGAGCTCGCAACTCCGGTTGTTATTGATGCAAATATTGATACGTTAGTTGATACTTGTGGCACGGGTGGTGATGGCGCTAATTTATTTAATGTCTCAACCGCAGCTGCATTTGTGGTGGCAGCTTGTGGAGGCCATGTTGCCAAGCACGGTAACCGCTCGGTTTCAAGTTCGACCGGTAGCGCCGATGTATTAGAAGCGGCTGGTGTTTATTTGGATTTAACCCCTGAGCAAGTCGCTCGCAGCGTCATTGAAATTGGTGTTGGTTTTATGTTTGCACCCGCGCATCATAGCGCGATGAAACACGCTATTGGTCCGCGTAAAGAACTAGCCATGCGCACCATATTTAATATGCTTGGTCCAATGACCAATCCAGCCGGCGTCAAGTGCCAAGTGATCGGTGTGTTTACCCCCGCACTTTGTAGGCCAATGGCAGAAGTATTAAAAAAACTAGGTAGTCAGCATGTGTTAGTAGTGAGTGCCGTTGATGGCTTAGATGAAATTACTTTGAGTGGTGAAACGCAAGTTGCAGAATTAAAAGATGGGCAAGTTCAAGAGTATAAAATTAATCCCGAGGATTGTGGTTTAGAAAAACAGAATCTAGATGGCCTGTCGGTTAGTTCAGCGAGCGAATCGCTAGCGCTTATCCAAGAGGCTCTAGGCAAGCGACGTACACCCGAGGCGCAAAAGGCGGCTGACATAATTGCGCTCAATGCAGGTGCTGCTGTGTATGTTGCCGGTATTGCCGATACTTTAAAAGAGGGTGTGCAAATGGCAGAAGATGCCATTGGTAGTGGTTTAGCTAAAGCTAAGATTCAAGAGTTGGCGGCATTCTCTGAATGTTGTCATCAAGTGTCGAATTAACCATTTTTATTTTATGTAATGCGTTTAGTTTTTAATAAAAATTAAATGTGTAAAGTGTTTGGAGCCGATATATGTCAAACCCCAGTCAGTCTGATACTCCGACTGTATTAAAAAAAATAATTGCCCGTAAATGGGAAGAAATTGCCGAGCGAAAAATACAGACGTCTGTTGATGTTTTACAAAAACGCATTGAAACTCAGTCGTCATGTAGAGGTTTTGTCGCAGCAATGGAGGCGCGAGTTAGCGCTAAGAGACCGGCTATTATTGCCGAGATTAAAAAAGCATCACCTAGTCGTGGTGTGATCCGTGAAAATTTTCAGCCGGTTGAAATTGCACAGAGCTATGAAAAAGGTGGCGCTGCTTGTTTATCGATTCTGACAGATGTCGATTATTTTCAAGGTGCAGATGCTTATTTGATTGCTGCTAGAAATGCAGTTAGCTTACCGGTAATTCGTAAAGATTTTATTGTCGATGAGTATCAAGTATATGAAGCACGGGCTATGGGTGCAGACTGTATCTTATTGATTGTTGCGGCATTGAATAGTGAGCGCCTGCATGCGCTAAATAATTTGGCGCTACAATTAGGTATGGATATTTTAGTTGAAGTGCATAATGCGCAGGAGCTCAAGCTCGCACGTGAATTGCCCAATCGATTAATTGGTATCAATAATCGTAACCTACATGATTTTTCTACCTCGCTCGACACCACTTATGAGTTATTAAAAAGTATAAGTGATGATAAAATCATTGTCACTGAAAGCGGTATACATACATCTGAGCATGTCGAGGCAATGATTAGCCACGGTATTTATGCGTTTTTAATTGGCGAGGCTTTTATGAGGCAAGAGGATCCTGGTAGCGCTTTACAGGAACTGTTTAAAGGATATTTTTGATTAGAGACTTTGCAGTGCTTAATATCTATTAAGCTTGCAGTTGGCTTTTCTCAGGCTGAAAAAATGTTAACGCGTGCCGTACACGACCATCGTTTTACCGCTAACATCGACCAAGCCTTGCTCTTCTAAGGTTTTAAGTACACGTCCTACCATCTCGCGCGAGCAGCCAACAATACGACCGATTTCTTGGCGAGTAATTTTGATTTGCATACCATCGGGGTGGGTCATTGCATCGGGTTCTTTTGAAAGATCTAGAAGCGTGCGCGCAACACGACCGGTGACATCTAAAAATGCGAGATCGCCAACTTTACGCGTAGTATTGCGAAGCCGCCTTGCCAGCTGTGCACCCAAGGCATAAAGATATTCGGGGTGCTTTGCGCTGAGCTCACGAAACTTAGTGTAATTGATCTCGGCAACTTCACATTCGACTTTTGTTCTTATCCACGCGCTACGAGAGTCATCTTGTTGTTCGAAGACGCCCATTTCACCAAAAAAGTCACCCTCATTTAGATAGGCAACAATCATTTCACGACCCTCGTCGTCCTCGATGATAACGGTAACAGAGCCTTTAACAATATAGTAAAGCGATTCGCTTTTATCGCCAGCGTAAATGAGCGTGCTTTTTGCGGGGTAACGGCGGCGGTGACAATGCGCTAAAAAATTATCTAAATCTT
>CAXMPB010000036.1:0-5603 GCA_964195035.1 Cellvibrionaceae bacterium
CATTCCCCAATAATTGGGATAAATTCTATTTGAGCTAACAACGAAATCAGTAGTGAGACGACAATAGTGGCACCAAGAACGCTGCCTAGGCCAAACGCAAGACCTTTTAAAAATTGAAACCATAGCAACATAAAATTAGAATTGTATCGGCGCACAAATTTATGTTGATTAAACGTATCAAGGGCTTTGCGTATTTCTTTTAGCTCACTCTGTTTTTGTGTTGGCATGTTTTTACAACTATTGTTTTGTAGCTATTATTTTATAGTTATCACGTGTTACAAAAGTAAATAATTTATATGATTTCATTGCTTGAATCTAAGGGCTATTCAACGCAAAATTTTTGAATCAAGCCTTGCAGCGTAGTTACTGCAAATTCTATATCGCTAAGATCTATAAACTCATTGGGTTGATGGGCTTGATCAATGGAGCCTGGGCCCATGACAACTACATCCATGCCGAGCTCTTGAAAAAAAGGCGCCTCGGTTGCATAGGCAACACTATGTGCCTGTTGTTGTGTTAATGATTCTACCGCTTTGATGAGTGGCGAGTCAGCTATTTGCTCAAAGGCATTTACGCCTGCAAATAAACTTTGTCGCTCAATAATAATATTTTTTTCACGAGCAATAACGGTAATTTTTTTATCGATATCTTCACGCAAGTTATCGAGTTTCATTCCCGGTAGTGGTCGAATATCAAATTGTAGCTCGCAGTGCCCACAAATTCTATTAGGGTTGTCGCCACCGTGAATGCAGCCAAAATTAATCGTGGGTACATCAATAGTAAAACCTGCATGTCGATACTTTTGCTGTAATTCGGCACGATAAATTTTGAGCTCGTTGATCACATCGCCCATTACATCAAGTGCATTATTACCAAGGGATGGATTACTTGAATGGCCTGCGCGACCTTCAATGCGAATAGCCTCCATCGCTATGCCTTTGTGCATACGAATAGGGCGCATGCTCGTTGGCTCGCCAACAACAGCAAAACGTGCCTTGGGTTTATGCGCGTTAACCAGTGCTTTGGCGCCATCCATTGATGTCTCTTCATCGGCAGTGGCTATTATAATGATGGGTTGCTTGAGAGGTTTGGCTAAAAAAGGCGTAATAGCGGCAATAACCGTTGGAAAGAAGCCTTTCATGTCTGTAGCACCTAAGCCATAAGCGCAATTGTTGTCTATTTTCAGTGTAAAAGGATCTTGCTGCCAGCGGTTTTCGTCGTAGGGTACAGTGTCGCTATGGCCAGCAAAAACTAAGCCACCATCGCCACTGCCCAGTGTCGCAATCAGGTTTGCCTTGTTGTTTGCACCATGTGCATCGTCGACAACTTGAATTTCTATCTTAAATCCAAGGGGTTCTAGCCAGCTTGCAAGCAGATCGATAACCGATCGATTACCCATATCGAGGTGCGCTTGAGTGCAGCTTACAGATGGGGTTTTAACTAATTGTGTTAATTGGTCAATAAAGAGTTTTTGGTCAATGCTCATTAAATGTCTACTTCAGCTAAAGGCGGCAACAAGGCAAGGAATAGGAGGCGCATCTGAACAAGGCATAGATTATTTTTTATCACCAAAAACTTAATCTAGAATTATTGCGAGGTTCCTTGAGAAATACCTAACACTAATGGGTTAGTAAGAGTGCATAGATGCGTTTTTTACCTGTTGTCTGTTACTATCGTTTATTAAAGCAGAACTATAGCATGAACCATCTATACAGGATCGATTTGCTATGGGCTACCGACGACAAAATGATAAGAACTAGAATAAAGGTGAAGAGTGGATAGATTGCTAGATATTCAAAATATGCTTGATGATTTAGTTGCCGATAAGCATTTACCGTTAACTACGGCGAATCGCATAAGGGGGTCTAACCGAACACGCGAGCAAACCATGCTTCACCCGCTTAATTATATTGCTAGCCTAAATTTAGAGGATGAGCTTAATCCAGAGCGTAAGTTAAGTGAGGCGGTGCTCTGTGAGTGGTTATGCAATAAAAGTGAGTTACCCTTTTATAATATCGACCCCTTAAAAGTAAAAGTAGCCGAAGTAACAGAGGTAATGTCTTTTGCCTTTGCTAAGCGACACAATATATTGTGTGTTGATGTAGACCATGATTCTATCAGCATTGTTACCGCACAACCTTTTGTGAGTGATTGGGAGACGCAAATTGAACAAGTGGTGCGCAAGCAGGTAAAAATATTCTTTGCTAATCCTGCTGATATCAAACGCTACATCGTCGAATTTTATAGTCTGTCTCACTCTGTTTTTGGTGCGTCGGGCTCGGCGACTAAGCAATCAATGGTCACTAATTTTGAGCAATTAATTGAGCTCGGTAATCTTAAAGACCCTGAAGCCAATGATCAGCATGTGATTAATATTGTTGATTGGTTATTGCAGTATGCCTTCGATCAGCGTGCGAGTGATATCCATATTGAGCCGAGGCGAGAGCTTTGTAAGTTACGTTTTCGTATCGATGGTTTGTTGCATCAGGTTTACGAGCTGCCTATCACTGTAGGAGTGGCGGTGACGTCGCGCTTAAAAATTTTAGGCCGTATGAATGTTGCTGAAAAGCGTAAGCCTCAAGACGGCCGTATTAAAACCAAGCGCCCCGATGATAGTGAGGTTGAGCTGCGTTTATCGACATTGCCGACAGCCTTTGGCGAGAAAATGGTACTGCGTATTTTTGACCCCGATGTGCTGTTGCGTAACTTTACAGAACTCGGCCTACAAGGTGATGACGAGATCCGCTGGAAGGCGATGATGTCGAAACCCCATGGTGTGGTGTTGGTCACTGGGCCCACGGGTTCGGGTAAAACCACCACTCTTTATTCCACTATGAAGATATTGGCTACGCCATCGGTTAATGTTAGTACTGTCGAGGACCCTATTGAGATGGTCGAAGAGAGCTTTAATCAGACTCAGGTTAATTCTGCCATCGGTCTAGATTTTGCCTCAGGTGTGCGGACTCTTTTGAGGCAAGATCCCGATATCATCATGGTGGGCGAAATTCGAGATAATGAAACTGGTAACATGGCGGTGCAAGCCGCATTAACGGGGCATTTAGTGTTGTCTACCTTGCATACTAATGATGCCCCAACGACGATTACTCGCTTGCTTGATTTGGGCCTGCCTAGTTTTTTGATCAAATCAACATTGATAGGTGTGATGGCGCAACGACTAGTGCGAACACTCTGCCCAAATTGCAAAGAGCCGGGTAGAATTACTCAGGAAGAATGGGATGATCTTGTTAAACCGTGGACGGCTCCGAAGCCAGAGGCCATTTGTAAGCCGGTAGGTTGCATAGAGTGCCGTAATACGGGTTATTTAGGGCGCCAAGGTATTTATGAGATTATGCCATTGAGCAATGGTCTAAAAGAACTTATTACGAATCAATGTGATTTTAATGCGTTGCGTAAAGCTGCGATGAAAGAAGGTATGCGCAGCTTGCGTTTATCGGGCGCTCAAAAAGTTGCTGCGGGTTTAACGACCCTAGAAGAAATCTTGCGGGTTGCACCTCCTGTAGAGACTTAAGCCTATTGTTGTTTTGCACCCCTCTCTTTTTGGTTTAAAGGATCTTTAGGGGGGGCGTTAATTTATCTGAGTGACCCCTTGTTCTTTTCTTCCTGTTCTAGCATCTTTCCTATGTTTTTTTGATACCTCTTTTTACCTCTTGGTAAGCTTTTTTAGTCGCGGATTATTTTTAATTGTCGCTTAAGTCAATCCTCAGGCAGCATGGATATCACTTGCGAAGTCTAAATTCATGAAAAATTGTTTGTTATTCCGTAAGAATACACTTATAAAAGAGTGTGTATGGAAAGGGTTTTATTCGGCTGGTGTTAACTATTATCGGTCATTTTTTAAACGCATGTGATCAAAGATAATATCTTATGAATTTATATAATCACTATTTCGCTGAGTTTGTTCCAGATAAATTGCAGCCATCAGCACAAAAGGCGATTACTAAATTATTGGCAAGCTTGAGTGAACAGCAGCTTAAACGATTAACATTTTTGCTGGATGAACAAGCTCTTTTAAAAGAGCAGCTGGTTAGGGCATTAATTGGCAGTGAGTATGTTTTGCAATGCTGCTGTGCTGATCCTGACTTATTGTTTTATCCTCTTTTAACAGATGCAGCTTTTTCGCCTTTAACACCGGTTAAAATTTTTGATGCTATCGAGATTGCCTGTTCTGACAATTTAAGTGTCGATGAGTTTAGTGACTTGTTAAGACGTCTACGTCGAAATTTTATGACGACACTATATTGGCGTGACCTAAATGGCTTGGCCGATTTTGGCGAGGTGAGCGCGGCGATGACAGCGTTAGCTGAAGCGTTTGTTCAGCAAACGCTCAACTTCAATTATAAATTACTTATCGAAAAACATGGGTTTCCTGTTGGTAGTGAGACTGGCCAAATACAACCGATGTTAGTGATTGGGATGGGTAAGTTGGGAGGTGAAGAATTAAATGTTTCCTCTGATATAGATTTAATTTTTGCTTTTCCTGAGTCGGGCAAGACCGAAAAAAAATATTTTGATAGTAATGCCTCAATAAAATCAATTGACAATCAACAGTTTTTTATTTTTTTAGGCCAGCGTTTAATTAAAATGCTTAACGAGGTAACAGCCGCTGGATTTGTTTTTCGTGTTGATATGCGCCTGCGGCCCTATGGTGATAGTGGCGTGCTTGCAAGTAATTTTTCAGCACTAGAAAATTATTATGAAACGCAGGGCCGTGACTGGGAGCGCTTCGCCTCTGTTAAGGCAAGGGTTATTGCTTGTACGAATCTTGCGGTTGTAAATATTTTTTCAAATATGAAGAGCAATGCCGATAAACTAAGCAGCCAGCTATTTAACGAGCAGATAATTTTTGAAAAAAATGCAGTTGATGATTTTTATAAAATTTTAAAGCCATTTACTTATCGTAAGTATATTGATTATTCGATGGTGGAATCATTGCGAAAATTAAAAGCAATGATAGTGCAAGAGGTGCGTCGTAAAGGCTTAAAAAATGACGTGAAGCTGGGTGAGGGCGGCATACGTGAAATTGAGTTTATCGTGCAATCTTTTCAGCTTATACGCGGAGGCCGCGAGCGCGGGTTACAGGCGCGAAACCTGCTGTCGGTACTTACGTATCTAGGCCAACATAATCATTTAGAAACTAAGATTGTTCTTGGGCTAAAAGAAGCATATAACTTTTTAAGAAAAGTCGAACATAGTTTACAGGCCCTAAATGACTCGCAAACTCAGAGTTTGCCAACTGACAGTGTTGCCTGTGAGCGCATAGCATGGCTATTAAATTTTAAGAGTTGGATAGATTTCATAGTTTGTCTAGACAAGCATCGAGCCATTGTTATTAGAGAGTTTGATAAAGTATTCTCTGATAAGGACGTTAGCGATGATAGCTCTGAAAATGATGTTTTGTCTTGGGAGTTATTATGGTCCAACTTGCCTGTCGAGTCTCTTGTTAATAAAGCCATAGTTAATAAAACTATAGTTAATAAAAATATTGTTGCTGATGCATTCAGCAGTAACGGTAATAGTGCAAAAAATAAAGGATGGATAAAAGAATACCTTGGTGATGATTTTAGTCTTAATGAGGAGGTTTT
>CAXMPB010000037.1:0-2601 GCA_964195035.1 Cellvibrionaceae bacterium
ATCAGCTTTTTAATGCGCACGGTACTATCGATAAGCGAGTATTCGGTGTGTAGACGTAGATGAACAAAATCAGTGGGCATAATTGGGGTATTCGGCTTTTTTAATGGTGTATTTAGGTTTTGAATTTAGGCGTTATAGATATTCTTATTTGACCAGTCATTCTAGCGAGTCGGCAGATAGATTAACAGACTGCTATTTATCATAAAATGATGTTAGGCCATTTATTAGGTGCCGCCTTACGTAAATAATATATTTTTCGGCAAATAAAATTTTTTTATCAAGGACAGATGACATCGGTTACCTGTAGTATTTTCGTTACCGTGCGCCCTCGGGTATATGAGATAAACCGTGGTTGGCCCCGACAACCCAAGCATTTTTTATACAATTGAGATCTAATCTGCTCCTCTGATCTAGATCAGTTACCCTGTCGTTTAGTTAAAAGCAGTTTAGACAAGAAAATCTTTCTGATCGAGGCCTGCCGACCACGACATCTTCAATAACTTTGCCCCAAGTCGATGTAATTGAAGGGCCCAACATATAAAATAGACCAACACCGTTATTCTATTCAATCACGACTTATTAATTAGGAATCAGCATGTCTAACAGCAACATTACAAGCAGCTTTAGCACCAACGAATACTTCGACGGCAACGTTATCTCTGTTGCCTTTCAAACCTCAACGCTACCGGCCACCGTTGGCGTAATGGCTAAAGGTGAATACGAATTTGGCACTAGCCAACACGAGACCATGAGTGTCACCAGTGGTGCACTAACAGTATTACTTCCTAACCGTAGTGAGTGGCAAACCTTTAATGCCGGAGAGTGTTTTGAGGTGGCGGCTGACCAGAAGTTTCGGGTAAAGGTTGAAGTCGAGACATCTTATTTATGCCTGTATGGCAAGTGAGCAGACAATCTATTAGAGATTAAAAGAAGATGTAATTTATCGACAAACCCTTTTAGCGCCTTAGTTAGCCGCTTATTTTGGCGCTTTAAAAATACTTAACGATAAAAAATTGATTCTAGAATAATTAACTATAAATTATTTGCCTTGAAATCTAGCATCCGCTGCAAGGGCTTCATTGCTTTAAGACCTAAGGCAGGATCTATATGAACCTCATCGGTACCTTCTTCAAGTGCATGAATAATTAGCTCTAAATTGTTCATTGCCATCCATGGGCAATTAGCACAACTACGACAGGTTGCACCACTGCCAGCAGTCGGTGCAATTAAAAACTCTTTATTGGGCGCGAGCTGCTTCATCTTATAAAAAATGCCCTCGTCCGTTGCCACAATAAATTGCGGGTTGGGCAAGGTGTTAGAGGCATAAATAAGTTGTGAGGTAGAACCGACAACATCGGCAATAGCAATCACTGCTTGCGGTGACTCTGGGTGAACTAATACAGCCGCATCAGGGTATACGGCTTTTAAATCTTCAATGCCTTTAGCTTTAAATTCTTCATGCACAATACAAGCGGCATCCCACAGCAACATATCGGCACCCGTCTCACGCTGCACATAAGCGCCCAAGTGCTTATCGGGTGCCCAGATCATTTTTTTACCCTCGCTATCTAGGTAGTCGACAACATCTAGAGCAATACTAGAGGTTACCACCCAATCGGCACGCGCTTTTACCGCGGCCGAGGTGTTGGCATAAACCACAACTTCGCGATCTGGATGAGCATCACAAAATGCCGAGAACTCATCAATAGGACAACCCAAGTCTAAAGAGCAAGTGGCCGCAAGTGTTGGCATCAACACGCGTTTTTCGGGTGTTAAAATTTTAGCGGTCTCGCCCATAAATTTAACACCGGCGACGATCAGAGTTTGTGCTGGGTTTTGTTTCCCAAAACGCGCCATCTCTAGTGAGTCTGACACACAACCGCCAGTCTCCTCGGCTAATGCTTGAATAGCAGGGTCGGTATAATAATGCGCGACTAATACGGCGTTTTTTTGCTTGAGAAGAACCTTAATACGCCCCGTTAACTCGGCTGTTTGTGCGGGCGTATAAGTTTGCTTAACAGCACCCACCAAATGAGCTTTAATTAACTCACGAGTGTTATCCATTACGGGAGGGGCTTGCTCTAAAACGGTATTCGTCATAAATGGTGCCTTGGTCACTGGGGCATAACTTTATAGGTTGCAAAAGCGCACAGCGCATAAATTGGCCGAGCATTCTATCAGGGAGTGTTTGCTGTGGGAATAGCGCTATATTAATGACAATATTGAGCCATATCTCAATAAAGCAAGATTTGATAATATTATTCAGCATTTAACTATTCAAAAACGCACGAAAAAGCCGCTATTTAAGGCGGCTTAAAGAGAACGTGAAATAAAACGCAGTAAATTTGACTAATAAACCTGCCTTGGGTATTTATTTATAGCTTGGTAGTTATAACAACATCTACAAACCCATACACACAACTATATCAATATAAATTTTAATCGTATGTAGGCTAACAGATAACTGTTAGCCTACAACAAGAAGCTCAAGCCTTAAAATTTATAATTGGCTTGGATAGCAAGGGTGTGAACATCGGGCTCAATACTCGCTACTGTTGAACCTACTTGAGCACCACCAGCAGTAGTTTCTTGGTCAATTGG
>CAXMPB010000038.1:0-7989 GCA_964195035.1 Cellvibrionaceae bacterium
GAGGATTATATATGAATTGTACGATGGCTTTTAGTGAAAAGAGGATTGCGTTTTAAGACTTATCTAGGGCTCCCGTTTTAAGAGATGGCTAAGGGATATTAAGGGATAGTTAAGAGCTAGTTAAAAAGATTAGTGCAAGGGGCTAATTAACAGACCGGTATCTGCGACCTAATGATCAAGTCTGTTAGTTTGTGGCTTTCGTAATATGTAGGCTGCTATTATTTTAAATGGCAAATGTCTTGAAAACACACTAAATGGCCTTATGTACTGTGAAGATAAGTTTTCATTCGCGCTGGTATAAAAACTAGTGTGTTACGTGTGTTAAATGGCAGGCATTGTCTTTTTAATACAGACGAATTTACATATATTATATAAAGGATAAAACTCATGTCATTCGAACTTCCTACTCTACCTTATGAAAGAAACGCACTTGAGCCGCATATATCGGCTGAAACTCTTGATTTTCATTACGGCAAGCATCATCAAACCTATGTCACCAAACTAAATGGTATGGTTCCAGGTACTGAATTCGAAGGCAAAAGTCTAGAAGACGTTATCAAATCATCTTCTGGTGGTGTATTTAATAATGCTGCACAAATATGGAACCACAGCTTCTACTGGAACTGCCTAAGCCCTAATGGTGGCGGTGCTGCAAGTGGTGCTCTTGGAGATGCAATTACTGCTAAATGGGGTAGTTACGAGAAGTTTGTTGCCGATTTCTCTGATAAAGCCGTTAACAATTTTGGTTCTAGCTGGACTTGGTTGGTTAAAAATACAGCGGGAGAGCTAGAAATAGTGAACACTAGCAACGCGGGCTGCCCAATTACCGATGGCGTGACACCATTATTGACCTGTGATCTTTGGGAGCATGCTTATTACATTGATTACCGTAATGCTCGCCCTAAATATTTAGAGGCTTTTTGGAATCTTGTAAACTGGGATTTTGCAGCGAGCAACTTTGCATAAGCTAATTGTGACCATGTGTTTATTAATAAGTCTTAATTAGGCCTTAATGACCAAGGCATACTTAAGACTTAGCACGAACAAAAAAGCCCACGATGATTATCATCGTGGGCTTTTTTAGGTCTGCTTTTGACGCAAAGTAATTATCAATGTGGTTTGGCGTGCCAGTGTAAGTTGACTCTTTTCTTCCATTTATGATTTTATACTTTGGTCAAGCTCAATTTTTTTGCTCAACTAAATCATCCACTACCAAGGACATTGCCAATGGGCCAGCCAAGATCTATTCCAGTAAATGCAAGTATGTGACGTTCACCGTAAAAGTCTAGGCTATTAAACGACTATAGAATTTAACGCCTTTGCAAAAGGCTGTTTGGAAAGTGCTAGAAACACTAGCCTACTAATTAGCTCCATACAAAAGCTCAATAAAGTCATTAATGATCAGAGTATATTTTGGCTATCGATAAGCCAGTTGAAGAGACTGAGTAATCGTTTTATGCCACAACATAAATTTTACGTATTATCTAAATTTCAAAAAAACTTGAGCAGCGCCAAAACTCCGCCCTTTTACATTAGCCCGTAAAAAGCGCCTTATATTGATCGCGCAATAGGTTTTTTTGTACTTTACCCATAGTGTTTCTGGGTAAGGCATCAACAACTACTAGCTGACGAGGATGCTTAAATCTTGCTAGCTGCTCTTTAACCGCAATCTTGATGTTTTCTAGATTAACCACATCACTATCTACCACTAGAACGCCCACCACCGTCTCGCCAAAATCTGGATGAGGAACACCTACTACTGCACTTTCTACAACACCTAATTGTTCATCGAGTACCAATTCGATTTCTTTTGGATAAATATTATAACCTCCAGAAATAATAAGATCTTTCTCGCGTCCAACAATACTCAAGTACCCATCTTCGTCAATCAAACCTAAGTCGCCGGTAATAAAGAAACCATCTGCACGAAGTTCCTCAGCCGTTTTCTCTGGCATATTCCAGTAGCCTTTAAATACATTTGGTCCACGCACCTCAATTTGACCGGTATCGCCCCGAGGTAACTCTTCTCCTGTAACTGAGTCTGTGATCTTCAACTCTACATCGGGCAGTGGAAAACCTACCGTGCCTGCACGACGTTCGGCATCATAAGGGTTTGAAGTATTCATATTCGTCTCTGTCATACCATAACGTTCAAGAATACGATGTCCTGTGCGCTTTTCAAACTGCACATGAGTTTCAGCCAATAAAGGCGCGGAACCCGATACAAATAAACGCATATGTTGTGTAAGCTCATGATTGAATCGATCATCACTCAGCAGACGCGTATAAAACGTTGGTACTCCCATCATAGTCGTCACGCTTGGTAACAATTGAATGATGCGATCGAGATTGAAGCTAGGCTCAAACATGATTTTCGCGCCAGAAGCTAGCGCTACATTTGTTGCTACAAATAATCCATGAATATGAAATATGGGCAAAGCATGAAGAAGCACATCATCTTTTGTAAATTGCCATACCTCTTTCAGAGCCTCGCAATTTGATAATAAGTTACCCTGAGTTAACATCGCACCTTTTGAACGCCCGGTCGTACCCGACGTATATAAAAATGCAGCAATATCATCAGGCTTGCGATCGACAGTCAAAAATTCAGTTGGTAAGCCCTGACACATGTCGGGCAAGCTACCCGATTTCCCATCAGCAGATTGCGTTAATAATATGACCCGATGATGCTTTACAATACTCAACAATTCAGTCTCTGATTCAGGCTTGCAAATCAATAGTTTAGCGCCTGAATCTTTTATGAAGTATTCAACTTCTAGTGCCGTATAATCTGTATTTAATGGCAAGTAGACAATGCCGGCCTGAATGCAGGCAGCATATAATGCTAATGCAGCGACTGACTTATCGACCTGTGCAGCAAGGCGATCACCGGGTTGCAAGCCTTGCTCAACAATAGCGTTAGCATATTGTGCAGATAATTTTAGGAAAGCGTCATAAGACACATCTATATCATTGCAGTAACCAACAATAAAAGTGGTTTTGTTACCTGTATAGGTGGCGAATAAAACATCATAGAGTGGATTGGACATTAATTTTTTCTCTCAACATTGGTGTTATATTTTTGCTAAGTATTTTAACATCTTGGCTAGCGGTTATATGGCCTGTGGCTACAATTTTTTCGTGATTAGCAGATACATTTTCCAGCTCATATAGGTAATTAACCATTGCGCTGCCTGATTGCTCTACTCCCTTATCTGATAAATCGGCATCATTTTGTATAGAATGCACCTTTGCCCCATCCCCAATTCAATCTATGTTCACGTCCCTTAAATAAAAAGCCCACAGTGTTGATCACCGTGGGCTTTTATATTTCTAAAGAATGCTAGATCGGATAAGTAATATCACTTATAGCTCAGGGTTTAATGTATAGGTTCCCATCACGGTACTTTCAGCCAACACATGGCCTTTTATTGCGGCTACTGCTTCACGACCGTCGAAGTTACCACTCAAGCCTACGCTCGCAACATCAAGTGCATATACCGTAAAATGATAATGATGCATGATGCTGTCGTTCCATGGGGGACAAGGACCATCGTAGTCACCGTAATCACCACCCATATCGGCATCACCATCAAACCATGCTGTATAGTCGTTAATACCAGCCACGCCATAAGGTTTTTGTCCGAAAGATTTTCCTTTGGGTGTGACGCCTTTAGATGCCTCGCCTTCATTAATGGCAGCAACACTCACCGGAATATCGACCAGTACCCAATGGTAAAAATCGATGCGCGGCAGATCCGCAGGAACTACTTTGCCTTCTTGGTTAACGTCCTCGCCAGATGAAGGCACGTCGGGATCATTGCAAATAATAGCAAAAGATTTTGTGCCTGCTGGCGCATCCGCCCATGAAATAGCAGGGTTTATATTATCGGTTAGTGCAACATGGCTATCGCTATCTTGCTTACCAAGCGCAAATTTTTCAGGTATAGCTGCGCCGTGTTCCCAGCCTTCAATAGTAATCGAAAAAGCATTACTCATAATGTTGTTCCTTTTTAATGGTGTTAATTCAAAAAACATTCAATTGATTAATCAATGACTAACGTGCAGCTAATAGTGCGCCGCCGCCCGGTGCCACAGGGTCGAGCTTGAGTGTTTTTAAAATACTGCGAGTGGTGGCTACCGATGCAGATAATGTTGGTAGACCAGATGCTTTTTCAATTGCCTCAATCGATGGTAGCGACGGCATCTGTACGCAGGCAGAAGCAACAATGGCATCAATACCGCTCACATCAAGTTTTTTCCATAATTGAGCGGGTGCATTAGGGTCTTGAGCAGCGACTTCTAAATTGTCAGGAATTTCTAGTGCCATAAAATCTTGAACTTCAATGCCTTCACTTTCAATATAATCGACAACCAACTGAGTCAAGGGCTTCATGTAAGGACATATAATCGATACTTTTTTGGCCCCTATCTCATGCAGGCTATCAATTAGCGCACCAGCAGAGCTTACTATAGGAGAAGGAAAATTATTTTTCAAACTCGCCTCATATAATCTTTTTTCGGCGACACGATGATAACCTTGCCCTCGGCTCATTATGGCAACAAGGCAGGCGTAAGCTTGTACATCTACTGCGGCATCTGATAATTCTAATGCGCAGCGCAAGCTATCATCATCCATGCGTTCAAGTTCTTCTTTTGTAACACTTTTCATTCGCATACGCGAGGAGTGAAACGTAAAGCGCTCGGGTAAAATTACTTCACGAGCGCGAAGTAGTGCAGGTATTTCGGTTTCCATCGTAACATTTGAACTAGGCACAATTAGCCCAACGCGATAATTTGTAGATTTTTTATTCATGGATAACTACTCTCATTAACAATTAAATTATAGGGTCGAGCCCATTACAGCCTCGGGTAGCCAAGTGGCAATACCTGGGAACAAATACAAAAGAAAAATGGCAACAATCATGCAGCCAACAAAAGGTAGCGATCCTAACAAAATAGTTTTTAAAGAAATATCTGGGGCAATTCCATTAATCACATAAAGATTTAAGCCGACCGGTGGTGAAATCAAACCAATTTCCATATTGATAGTGAGGACTACGGCAAACCAGATGGGATCAAAACCAGCATTGATAATGACGGGCAATAAAATAGGTGCAGTCATTAAAATGACAGCGACCGGAGGGAGGAAAAACCCCGCGACGATTAAAAATACATTAATCACAATCATTAACTGCCAGGCGGCAATATCCAGTGCTCCAATCCACTCGGCGATTGCTTGAGTGATGTAAAGACTCGACAGCATGTAAGAAAATACGCCAGCAGCTGCAATGATAAATAAAATCATCACGCTCTCTTTGGTACTATCGCGTAAAATTATCCATAATTTTTTGGGGCTAGTTAAGCGATAAATAATCATCGCAATAATCAAGCACAGAATTGCTCCCACAGCGGCAGTTTCAGATGGTGTTGCCACGCCGCCATACATGGCATAAAGCACACCGATAATAATGGCAATAAAAGGTAATACACGTGGTAGTACTTCAAACTTTTCTCGCCAGCTATAATTGCGCGGTGTCATTAAGGCGCGATTACCTGAACGCCAAGTTGCGTATATGGACCAAGCCATAAATAACCCTACAAGCATTAGCCCAGGTAATACGCCTGCAAGAAACAGACGACCAATTGACGTCTCTGTAGCAACACCATAAACAATCATAGTGATCGACGGCGGAATCAAAATACCTAAGGTACCACCAGCTGCAATTGATCCCGTTGCAATACCCTCGGGATAGCCGCGCTTTACCATTTCGGGGATACCCATTTTACCAATGGCTGCACAGGTGGCAGGACTGGAGCCCGACATGGCAGCAAACATGGCACAAGCACCCAAATTAGATACCACTAAACCACCAGGTACTTTTGTTAACCAGCGTTCCAGTGCTTCATACAAGTCAGCGCCTGCTCTTGTTGACGATATGGTCGAGCCCATAATAATAAACATAGGAATCGATAAAAGAGCAAAGCTATCTAGCTTGCCAAAAAATATTTCCGGCATTAGCTCTAATGACCGCAAGCCACTAAACATAATCAAAAACATAGCAGACACAACTAATAAGCCAATGCCAATAGATATACCCGAAAACAATACAAGAATAGTCGTCACGCCCACTAAGGCGCTAAGGATTAAAGGATCCATTATTTTTCTCCTAAGCCAAAAGGCTTTTCAACTTTTAATACAACCGCCACTAAATCGGCAACTAATTGTAAAAAAAGTAGGCCAAAGCCAATGACCATAGATAAATGTGGAATCCATAAGCGAACCCCCCAAACTGTGTCAGTTGTCCAGCCGCGGGCAAATGCCAAATGCCAGTATTCATAACTGTAAAAAAACATAATGCCGATAACTCCAGCAGATACGCTTAAGGTGAAAATGGCTAAATAATAGCGTGCACGGGTTGGCAGCGCTAAAGGAATTAAATCTACGTTAACGTGCCCACGAACTTGCTGCACAAAAGGCAGGCCAACAAGTGTTGCACCAATAATTAAATAAATAATAGCTTCGGTTTGCCATGCCGTTGACCCATTGAGCACAAACCGAATGAAAATCATTTGGCAGGTAATAAAAACTGCTGCCAATGTCATAGATGCTGAACACCAACCGGACACTGTCGACAGTAAAGTAACTGCTTTAATAAAAAGTGGTCTTGGTTTGTCGTTAGACGAGCTTGTGTCAGCAGAATTGTTGGTAGAGTGAATTGTCATATCTTCACCTTCATTGCACACATTATTTTTAAGTGGGCAGCAACATGCTGCCCAAACGAGAGTCATGCAATTAATTATTAGTCAACTGAAAGAGCCATGTCTAATAATGCTTTACCGTCAGGATTCGATTCTAAAAACTTTTTGTACGAGGTTTCTTGAGCCAGAGCGCGCCACTCATTAAAGTTTTCAGGTGTCATGGTAGCGATTTTTACACCCGCTTTACGAAACACATCTACCGAATTAGCATCTTGCTTTTTGGCTTCTTCCAAGTAGTAAGCTTCTGCTTTTTTACTTGCTGCTAAAAGTGCTTTTTGCTGTTGGGAATTTAGTTTTTCAAATTTTGTCTTATTCATGATGACCGGCTGATATAAAAACCATAAAGCAGCATCGGCAGTGGCTGGGGTGTAGCACTTAACTTGCTCATAAACGCGATAAGATACAAATGAAGATGAGGAGGTGTTAGCCACATCTAAAATACCTGTTTGCATTGCACTATAAATTTCAGATGAAGACATAGAGGTAATAGACGCGCCGGCCCCTTGTAGCATTTGCTCAAAAGACTTGCCAGCAGCACGAGATTGCAGGCCTTTCATATCGCTAGGCTTAACAATGCATTCGCCTTTACTCACAAAGCCACCAGCGAGATAACCGTGAACCAAGACCATGACATCGTCTTCTGCCATTTTTGCTTCTATTCCATCCATAAATGGCGAGTTGGCTAATCTGACTGCATGATCATGATTTTTCACTAAGCCCGGCATTAGCGTCAAGCTAAAATCTGGCTGCTGCCCAGCCGCATAGCTGAGTGGGAAAACAGACATGTCTAATAAATTCCGGCTCATTAGGTTGTATTGTTCTTTAGGTTTTACCAATGACTTAGAAGGGAAGATTCTAATGTTGAGGTCAACATTGGCAGCAGATACTTCGTCGGCAATTATCTGTGCAACTTTATGGCGAACATCTTTCGTAGACCACTGATGAGAGAGTTTTAATTCGGTAGCGCTAGAGGCTGCTGACGTAAATAGCATTGCGGCGAACGTCAGATTTTTTATTGTATGTGATTTAAACATTATTATTTCTCCAAGAGTTGAATCTCCAATGTATACCTATATGTATTTTTATACAATATATAAATATACATATAGAATGCATGAGTATATATTGGATGTTTAAATACAATCATGATGTTTTGACTTTATTAAAATTCATGGGATGAAATATGACAAGAGCTGCGGATAAGCTAATAGCACAAATTACCCAAGA
>CAXMPB010000039.1:0-2789 GCA_964195035.1 Cellvibrionaceae bacterium
AGCGTCCAAGATGAGGTCTCGACCTTCACCGACCTTTTGTATAAGGTCTATGCCGATTTTGGTTTTAGCGATGTCATTATTCGCCTGTCCACTCGGCCCGAGCAGCGCGTAGGTGATGATGCCGTTTGGGATAAAGCCGAAAAGGCCCTTGCCGATGCGCTTGATGCTAAAGGCTTGCCGTGGGAATTATTACCCGGCGAAGGCGCTTTTTATGGTCCAAAGATAGAGTTTTCATTAAAAGATTGTCTCAATCGTGTCTGGCAGTGCGGCACTATTCAAGTCGATTTCTCAATGCCCGGTAGGCTCGATGCACAATATGTAGCAGAGGACGGTTCACGCCAAGTACCGGTGATGTTACATCGTGCTATTTTGGGTTCTTTCGAGCGTTTTATCGGTATTTTGATCGAGCATTACGAAGGTGCGTTTCCAACGTGGCTGGCGCCAGAGCAAGCTGTAATTTTGAATATTACGGATAATCAGGCCGAATATTCACAAAAAGTAGAAGAAACCTTAAAAAACAATGGTTTTAGGGCCATTTGTGACTTGAGAAATGAGAAGATCGGCTTTAAAATCCGCGAGCATACTTTGCAACGTATTCCATACTTGCTAGTGGTTGGTAATAAAGAAGTCGAAGATAATACCGTTGCCGTAAGAACTCGAAGTGGTGTTGACCTTGGTGTTATGCCTATTGATGAGTTTGTAGCGTTATTATCAGAAGATATTGCCAAGAAAAACTGTTTATAAGTTGCGAATCGTCTATAGTTAGTGATTGAATAGTTAAAGCGCCTTGATAAAAAGTTATTTATTGAGGCGATAGTGTATTTTGTATCTTAAATGCAAAATAGAGGGCCATTAAGGTCAAATTTGGAGAAATACAATTAATAGTAGAGCCGATACCCGTAGTAGTAAAAAAGCACGCATCAACGAGCAGATAGAAGCAGAGAGTGTTCGCCTAATTGGGGCCGATGGCCAGCAGGTTGGGGTTGTATCTTTAGCAGACGCCTTAGAAAATGCTCAAAAAGCCACTTTGGATTTAGTAGAAATCGTTCCAGATTCTGATCCAATCGTGTGCAAGGTGATGGACTACGGTAAGCATCTGTTCGACATTAAAAAGACAAAAGCAGCTGCAAAAAAGAAGCAAAAGCAGCAGCAAATAAAAGAAATGAAGTTTCGACCAGGGACGGAAGATGGTGACTATAAGGTAAAACTACGCAACCTTACACGTTTCCTAGAAAACGGCGACAAGGCTAAAGTATCATTACGATACCGCGGTCGGGAGATGGCTCATCAAGAGTTAGGTATGGAGATGATGAAACGCATCGAAATATCTCTTGAAGAGATAGCCACAGTTGAGCAATATCCAAAAATGGAAGGCCGCCAACTGCTAATGGTATTGTCGCCGAAAAAGAACAAATAATTGGGCTTTTAGCTGCCTTCTTATTTAATTTATTAACCGATCGGCTCTATTACAGGTGTTAACTTGTAAAGGCACGATACAAATGCGAGTTTATTCTCATGGCAACAAAAGCTAAAGTACACAGTGGCGCCTCAAAACGCTTCAAAAAAACGGCTGCTGGCTACAAGCGCAAAAGCGCTCACAAGAGTCACATCCTCACCAAAATGACCACTAAGCGCAAGCGTCAATTACGCGGAACAAGTCTTGTTACCCGTGTTGATAAACCATCAATTGATCGCATGCTTCGCGCTAACTAAATCATTCTGAGGATACTAATATGGCTCGTGTAAAACGTGGTGTTGTGGCTCGTAGAAGTCACAAAAAAGTTCTAAAAGCAGCAAAAGGTTATTATGGTGCGCGTTCGCGTATCTTCCGTGTTGCAAAACAGGCAGTAATTAAAGCTGGTCAATATGCATATCGTGACCGTCGTGTTAAAAAGCGTAATTTCCGCGCGCTTTGGATCACACGTATCAATGCACAATCGCGTGCACTCGGTATGCGTTATAGCCAATTAATTGCGGGTCTTAAAAAAGCAGAAATCGCTCTTGATCGACGCGTATTAGCTGATCTTGCTGTTCACGACAAAGTGGCTTTTGCTGCAGTAGTCGAGAAAGCGAAAGCAGCACTTGCTTAATTTATAGCAGATTAGTTAGTTTTATAATCTAATATAATAGATCGTTACCCTTTGGTAATGATAAAAAAGGGAGGCTGTCAAAAGCCTCCCTTTTTTAATGCTTATTGAATAAGCTTATCCGTAAAAAATGATTGATAGAATATAAGCAAAATTTAGCATTCCAATAAAATACAATTCCGTTAGAGGAATAACCCAATGGAAAACCTCCAAGCGCTCACTAAAGATGCGCTCAGTCTAGTTAACAATACCGATGACTTGTCGGTATTAGATCAAATTCGTGTTGATTACCTAGGTAAAAAAGGTCAATTAACCAGCTTGTTAAAAACCCTCGGTAAATTATCGAGTGAAGAGCGCCCAGCCGCGGGTGCAAAAATTAACGAAGCTAAACAGCAAGTTCAAGCAGCAATACAGGTTAAAAAGGACACACTTGAGCAGGCAGCTATTAATCAAAAGTTAGCCAAAGAGACCATCGATGTTACCTTAAATGGTCGCGCTAATGGACGTGGTGGGCTGCATCCGGTCACGCAAACAATTGCTCGTATAGAAGCTATCTTCGCCTCGGTGGGTTATAGCATTGAGGAAGGCCCAGAGGTAGAAGATGACTACCATAATTTTGAAGCGCTAAATATTCCAGAGCATCATCCAGCGCGCGCCATGCACGATACCTTTTATGTTGATAAATCTGGGCTTGGTTTATCG
>CAXMPB010000040.1:0-6830 GCA_964195035.1 Cellvibrionaceae bacterium
ACTTGTCGAGTTAGGGCAGCGCTTTTTTTCGATGGCAACGGTACGCTTGAACGCAGAGCAGCAACTTAAAGATAGTCAATCTTCTTTAAAAGAGAGCGAGAACGCATTGACTCGCCATATTCAAAATACGCCTCTTGGCTATATCTCTTGGGACCAAGACTTTAACTGCACAGGATGGAACAAATCTGCAGAGAAAATCTTTGGGTACACAGCAGATGAAGCAATAGGGCACCATGCATCAGAGCTCATTATTGCACCTGAGTTACGAGACCGAATTAATTCGGTTTATTCCTCATTGATTAAGCGCAAGGGCGGAATCCGTAAAACAAGTGATAACACCACAAAAGATGATCGCACCATCATTTGCGAATGGTCTAATACTCCCATCGTCGCTCTAGATGGCACCTTTTCTGGCATTGCATCGCTAGTACAAGATGTCACTGAACGAAAGCAACTTGAAGAAAAGCAAAGTTTGGCTGCCAGCGTCTTTTCTCATGCCCGCGAAGGCATCTTCATCACTGATACAGCTGGGTTAATTATTGATGTGAATGAGGCATTTATCAATGTTACTGGTTATCAGCGTGATGAAGTTTTGGGGAATAATTCTAAAATTTTTCAGTCTGAGCGGCAATCGCCAGAATTTTATATTCAAATGTGGAACTCGCTGATCGATGATGGCCACTGGCATGGTGAAATTTGGAACAAACGTAAAAACGGAGAAGTTTATCCACTACTACTTACCATCAGTGCTGTATATGACGATGGTGGTCATCTAAAAAATTATGTCGCACTATTTACTGACATTACCTTAATAAAACAAAACCAGAGACAGTTAGAGCAGGTTGCCCATTACGATGTGTTAACGAACTTACCTAACCGCGTGCTGCTAGCAGACCGATTAAGTCAGTCAATCACTCGTAGTAAGCGCCTCAGAAAACCATTGGCTGTGGCTTTTCTTGATCTTGATGGATTCAAAGCTATCAATGATATGCATGGTCATAATGTCGGTGATGAACTCCTCATTGCACTGTCACTTCGAATGAAAAAGACGTTACGTGACAGTGATACACTATCGCGTTTTGGTGGAGATGAATTCGTAGTAGTGCTTGATGGCTTGGATAAAGTTCATGATTATGAGCCCATGTTAACGAGATTGCTGAAGGCAGCTTCTGAGCCCGTCACGATAGAAGACAGCGTATTAAAAGTCTCAGCTAGTATAGGAGTCACTATTTTCCCACAGGACGGTTCAGATGCAGATCAGCTAATACGTCATGCCGATCAGGCTATGTATGCAGCCAAAGAAAAAGGCAAAAATTGTTATCACCTGTTTGACATCGCATCTGATGATGCAATGAAAATCCATCGTGAAAGTTTGCAACAGATAACTAATGCGTTTGAGCAGCGTGAATTTGTGCTTCATTATCAGCCGAAGGTTAACATGAAAACGGGAGTCGTCATTGGTGCTGAGGCCCTCATCCGCTGGCAACATCCTGAACGAGGCCTCCTCTCTCCGATTGATTTTTTACCTGTCATTGAAGGCCACATTATCAGCATAGATATTGGTGAGTGGGTAATAGATGCGGCACTAACTCAGATCGCGATATGGCAGGAACTAGGGATAAAAATTACTGTCAGCGTCAACATTGACGCCCTTCAACTGCAGCAAAAAGACTTCGCTAATTGCCTAACAAGATTACTGGCAAACCACCCCGACGTTGATCCCAGCTCACTGCAGTTAGAAGTGTTAGAGACCAGTGCTTTGGGTGATGTAATGGACGTCTCGGATATTATGCACAGCTGTGTCGAACTGGGTGTAAGCTTTGCGATAGATGATTTTGGTACAGGCTATTCTTCATTGACCTATTTAAGACGCTTGCCTGCCAGCTTAATAAAAATAGATCAGACCTTTATACGAGACATGCTGGATGACCCTGATGACTTTGCAATTGTTGCAGGCGTCATAGGTTTGGCTAAGTCATTTAACCGTGATGTGATTGCCGAGGGTGTAGAGACTATTGATCATGGCACTGCGCTTATAAAACTGGGATGCGATTTGGCACAGGGATATGGCATTGCCAAGCCCATGCCTGCGGATCAAATTGCTGCGTGGGCTGTTAGCTGGAAACCCGATGCAGCTTGGCTTGTGAAGACTTAAAAGGAAGCTTAGCTCTAGTTAGATTTTTAAAATTAGGCTTATCTTAAAATAGGTTTAGCATTAACTACTTTTAGCTCTCAAAAAATCAATCAATATAATATTAAATAATTCTGGCTTTTCAAGGTGCACTGCATGCGAACATCCTGCCACCACGCTTAAACTTGCATTGGGTATTTTTTGCCATAACTCCTCGGGCAAAGCCCACAGATAAGACTTATCTTGGTCACCCCATAATACCAATGTAGATGATACTATCTTGGTTAAGGCGTCCCTACCCGACCACGCTTGCATTGCGCTCAGTCCGGCGTCTGCAGCTTGTGCGCTAGCGACAACAGCAATATCCGCACAGCCCTGATAAACATCACTATCGGCACCACCGACAAACCACTTCGCAGAAATACGTCTAGCACTGCTTTCAACACCTTCGTTGATCAAACGTTGTTTTGATTCTTCAATAGTTTCAAACCGTCCCGGCATAACCCCAATGGGCCCAGTACCGTATAAAATGAGTTTGTTAACTCTCGCAGGCGCGAGAGCCACCATTTCTTGTACGATCATCCCACCCATTGAATGTCCAAGCAGATGAAAGCTGTCGATACCCTGTTTATCTAACTCGTCCAAAACATATGCAGCATAGCCACCAATGGTCTCAGGAGATTGCAGTGTGTTATTCAGACCGTAGCCGGGAAGATCAGGCGTGATCACATTAAAGTGCTTCGAAAAAGCCGCTACTTGGGCGCTCCACTGCAAGCTTCCACCAAGATAACCATGGACAAAAACTAGCGTTGGTTTTGACGTGTTCGCAATAGGTGATCCACTCATGCTATTTGCGATCACCCTGTACGATTCGATCTAAAATCAGAGCGCAAAATAAAATGGCAAAGCCTGCTAAGATTCCCTGTCCCACATTCGCATATTGAAGTGCCTCTAGAACATCTTCACCCAAGCCTTTTGCACCGATCAGTGAGGCAACCACTACCATCGCAAGACTCAGCATAATGGTTTGGTTAATGCCGGCGCGAATCGATGGAGCCGCTAGGGGTAAATCTACCTTGCTCATCAAATACCATTTACTTGCACCAAATGAGATGGCTGCTTCTCTGACAGTTTCGGGGACGCCCCGAAGCCCTAATACCGTCAAGCGAACCACAGGCGTCCCGCCAAAAATCATGGTGACAACGACCGCCGCAGGTTTACCGGTTCCAAAAAAAGCAATCACTGGAATCATAAATACAAACGCTGGCATAGTTTGCATAAAATCCATAATTGGGCGAATAAAAGAATAGAAACGTTCACGTCGCGCACAAAACATTCCCAGTGGAATACCAATAAGTATTGATAGTAAAGCGGCTGTTCCTAAAAGCGCTAAAGTGGTCATGGCCTTTTCCCAAAAGCCCAATAAGCCCATATAGGATAAAAAAGCCCCTGAAAAAATAGCGGCACGCGTACCTGCCGACAACCACGTTAACAAGATGATAAAGCTGGCGATAACCATCCACGGTGTCTCTACCAAAATAAGCTCTAAGCCATCTAATAAAAAGCGAATGCCGTGAGTAATAAAATCAAAAAATACCTCGCCATTTAATATCGCATAAGCAAAGAAACCCTCTACCCATTGAATACTAGTTAGGCGAATCCCAGCTTTAGTAGGAAATTCTATTAACCAAGGATACACACCGGGATAAGTATAATGAATCACTGTGGCGGTTAAGGTTAGTAATACAAAGCCAACCGATAAAGCAATGTGTTTTGGGCTCATGCCAATAGACAGCTGCGAGTCTGACAACCAATCAGAAAATCGCTTTTCCAATACCGTATTGGCAATCGATGCGGCCGCGAGCTTTATCACCAACAACGCTATCAGACCCGTCATCGCGATACTAAAGCCTGTCGTTTCGAGCTGCACGGCTTCTTGTCGAATACCGCCAATTGAGTTCTCTAATGATTCAACCGTTCGTTGGTAGACCTCTATTTTATCGGTATTATTTTCGATTGCTGCGGCCAGTTGTTGACGCCGTAATTCTAACGTACCTTCAATTTTATCAATTCGCAGCCAAGCACTGGCGGCGAGATCACCAAATAAACCACGTACAATTTGTACAATTGCAAAAATTTCTAAGAGTAAAAAACTGAGACCCCAACTCCAGATGCTACGCGCACAAAACCAAATCGGGCCTAAAATTCCAGCCCATAAATTGAATGTCCAAGTAAATTCTGCATTACTGCCAATTTTTCTAAATTGTGTCAGGTAATAGTCTTCATTGGTTTTAACAAACTCAGGGATTTTCGCTTCGCGCTCTTTCGCGTATTCGTCGCTATTGCCACGAAGAAGCTCATCACTGGTTTTAATATCACTCATACTCATGATGTCTCTGCTCCCTCGATAATGGTTTGCAAAATGTCCGCACGATTTATCACTCCAACACTGCGTCCATTCTCTTGCACTATGATCGGCGCATCGTTATCGATGGCTAATTGAATCAATTCACTCAGTGAAGCATCTTCATTTGCGGTGGGGGCACCATCGGCAATTGCACCATTTGACTCAATATAGCTTTGCAGCGGTTGCATTACTGCGTGTGCTTTTACGATCTTAAGACGAGAAATACCGGCAACAAAATCTGACACATAATCATCGGCCGGATTCATCACAATCTCTTCAGCGGTACCAACTTGGATCAAACGTCCATCGCGCATAATCGCAATACGATCGCCAACGCGCACAGCCTCATCAAGATCATGGGTGATAAATATAGTGGTTTTGTTAAGGACTGCCGACAACTTGATAAATTCATTTTGTAGCTGATGACGAATTAATGGATCGAGCGCACTAAAAGGCTCATCCATCAATAAAACTTCGGGGTCGGAAGCCAAAGCACGAGCTAGACCTACGCGCTGTTGCATACCACCCGATAATTCATGTGCAAACTTATTGCCCCAAGCATCGAGCTCTACAATTTTTAACATGTGAGCGGCTCTGCGTAGGCGCTCATTTTTATTTATTTTTCTAATTTCCAGTGGCATCGCCACATTATCTAGCACAGAACGATGCGGCAACAATGCAAAGTTCTGAAACACCATACTGATTTTTTCATTTCTGAAGGTTTGAAGCTCTTTTGTGCCCAACGACATAACATCGGTACCATCGATGACAATCTTGCCTGATGAGGGCTCAAGTAGGCGATTAAAATGCCTGACTAACGTAGATTTACCACTGCCGGACAAGCCCATAATACAAAAAATTTCGCCACGCTTGATATTAAAACTAACATCGGCAACTCCGACAACAGCGTTATATTGCTCTAAGACTTCGGACTTAGTCAGGCCTTTTTCTTGGATCGCTTTTAGTGCTTCATCGGCGCGGTCACCGAATATTTTCCAGACGTTAGATATTTCTATTGAAACATCTTCAGAGTCTGCTGATGACGATTTATTTTGGGAAGAAATAGACACTAAGAAAATCCTGAGTAAAGTGAAAAGGGTTGTGACAAGAAAAGTCTACTAGTAATTATCTATTATTGGCTATGTTTCTCTATGCGATAGAGAATTAAATTATTATTAGTTGTTACATTTTGAACCCCCTCCTTGAATTGAGGAGGGGGTAGCTAAGGAAAAATTAAAAGCTTTAAATATTTTTTTGTTTTTAGCTTCTAAAAAACGATGTCTTAAAGACCTAACCAAGCATCAACACGTTTAGGATTTGCAGCGATCCATTCTTTGGCAACTTCACCAGCATCGCGACCTTTACCTGAAATTTCATAAGCAAAGCTACTAACATCATCGGCTTCTAAAGAGAAACGTCCGAAGAACTCAGCAATCGCAGGAGATCTGTCTTTCAATGATTTTGACCACGCTATCTGAACATTCTTCAGTGCATCTTTTGTTGCAACTGAAGATTCCTTAAACCAGTCAGGAGAATCTGAAGGTTGAACCATCTTGTATTTAGCGGCATCAAATTTTGGCTCTGTTAACATTTTAACATCGAACATAAACCAGACTGCGTGTGGCTTATAGCAATAAAAAGCATAGCCTTCATCTTTAGCAATAGCGTCTTTGATGCGTGCCGTTTTTACACTTTCATCGGCGCGAATAGGCTCGATAAAAGACATTAAGTCATAATCACGTACTTTAACTTCGTTAACATTGGCAGACGCCCAACCCGGTGCACCAATCCACATTTCACCTAAACCATTGCCATCGCTATCCATTTTTATAGCGACATCTGGACGACCTAAATCGGCGATATCTGTAATGTTGTTAGCTTCACCAAATTTTGTCGGAACACAAAAACCTTGATTACCTTCATACGGGTTTTGGCTAAGTTCTACCGTACCTGCACCGTCTACATATTTTTGCGTAAAGCTTTGCTGGTTAGGTAACCAAACATCAGGATGTACATCAATATCACCCTTGCCCTGATCCATACCTTGGAAAATAGTGGCGTTATTACCTGGGACTAGCTCAGCTTCTCCACCAATACGCTCAGTCACTACTGCAGCTAAAAGATGGGCAATTGCCTGAGCTCCAGTCCAAGATGGCACGCCAATTTTAACTTTTTCAGCGGCTAGCGATGACAACGACGTAAGGCTTATCGCAACACCTAGTGTTAAACTTAGAATAGTTTTATTCATTATTAATTCCTTCATTTGTTAAGTTCAATAATAGCAATATAGAT
>CAXMPB010000041.1:0-6830 GCA_964195035.1 Cellvibrionaceae bacterium
TCTATTTACCTGCTTTCATCTCCTGTGCCAATCAGAGATAATGACTTATAACTTATTAAGTAGCTTGGTATCACAGCTACTTAATTTAATCATAGTACAACTATAGTACAGCTATAGCTCAACTACAGTAAAACTAAAGTACAAGCATCATCCTTTAATTATCCGATTTGTGGCCACCGTTATGACTAGCTCTATTATTTCCGACTCATCTAAAACACCAAAAGATAAATTAATCATTTTTGACACAACCTTACGTGATGGCGAGCAAAGCCCTGGCGCATCGATGACAAAAGATGAAAAAGTGCGCATCGCAAAAATGCTCGAAAAAATGAAAGTCGATGTTATTGAAGCTGGCTTTGCAATAGCAAGCCCTGGTGATTTCGAGGCCGTAAAGGCCGTAGCCGAGGCGGTGAAAGACTCGACAATTTGTAGTTTGGCGCGTGCCGTGCCCGCAGATATAGATCGTGCAGGAGAGTCTATTAAGCCTGCCAATAGTGGCCGAATTCATACCTTTATTGCCACATCGCCCATTCATATGAAATACAAGCTGCAAATGGAACCAGAGGCTGGACTTGAACAGGCCATTAAAGCGGTCAAGCATGCGCGCAAGTATACCGATAATGTAGAATTCTCTTTAGAAGATGGTAGCCGCTCTGAGTTTGATTTTATGTGTCGTATTATTGAAGCAACCATTAAAGCCGGTGCTGGCACGATTAATATCCCCGATACCGTGGGTTACGGTGAGCCCGACGAGTACGGCGAGATGTTTCGCCGAGTGATCGAAAATGTGCCTAATTCTGATAAAGCGATCTTCTCAACCCATTGCCATAATGATCTCGGCTTAGCTGTCTCTAACTCACTGTCTGCGGTAATGAATGGCGCACGCCAAATTGAATGTACGATTAATGGCTTGGGTGAGCGTGCAGGTAATGCAGCATTAGAAGAAGTTGTGATGGCTATACGGACACGTCACGATATTTATCCCGTGACGACGCAAATAGAGATCGAGCATATTGTGCCGACATCTCGCTTAGTGTCTAGTATTACGGGGTTTCCTGTTCAGCCCAATAAAGCCATTGTGGGAGTCAATGCTTTTGCACATGAATCGGGTATTCATCAAGATGGTATTTTAAAGCACCGCGAGACCTACGAAATTATGCGTGCCGAAGACGTGGGTTGGAATGCTAATAAATTAGTTTTAGGTAAGCATTCCGGTCGTGCTGCGGTAAAAGCGCGTTATGAAGAATTAGGTATTCAATTTGAATCTGACGAGCAATTTAAAGCGGTGTTTAAGCGCTTTAAAGAGTTAGCAGATAAAAAACACGAAATTTTTGATGAGGACTTACAATCATTAATTGGTCACGACGAGTCTCCTGCAGATACTTATCAGTTTGAAAATATGGAAATTCTTTGTAAAACCGGCCAAAAATCCAATGCAAAGCTAAAGCTAACAATTGATGGCGAGCAAAAAAATACGGATGCAGACGGTGCCGGCCCAGTTGATGCTGTATTTAAAGCAATAGAAAAACTTGCTAATAGCCAGGCTGACTTAAAATTATATTCAGTGAATGCAATTACTGCCGGTACAGAGGCACAAGCGGATGTTACGGTGCGCTTAGAATTTGAAGGCAATATAGTTAATGGTGTCGGTGCTGATATTGATGTCGTTGCCGCTTCTGCCAAAGCCTACGTTCACGCTTTAAATTTATTAGCGGCAGGTAAGCATAAAACGCATCCTCAGCGAGAAGGTATTTAATGTTAGAGCATCGTCGCCAACATTATTTATCGTTACTGGGGATTGATAATTATGTACCAACACGCCTATTAATAAGCGCACCCCTAAGTGTATTGTTGCCCGATGAATTGCTGATTGATCCTAAATTATTAAGTCATGTATCTAATCAAGCTCAGTTTATAAAGCCAGAGGATGACAATAATGTCGATGAGAATATTGATGATGCTGAGAGAAAAATAGTACCCTCTGACGTATCTACTTTATCTGAGGCTCATGTTGCCAGTACTTCTGCGATTAATAGCTCTGTTGCTAATACTTCTGTTGTCGATACTTCAGTTGCTGCTGCCCAAAGCCCGCGAGCACTGTTAGAACAACAACTAATAGCCCAAGAGGCTCAAAAGAAAGCTGTTGATAGCGGCGCTCAGGCAGCAGAAATTTTTGAGCAGCTTAACGATGGTGTTGTTGCTCAATCACCAAGCGATATGTCGCGAGCTCCTGTTAAATTTGTATTTAGTGTTTGGCGAGTAAAAGATATTTTAATCCTCGATACACGCAAGGTGCGCGAAGCATTGCCCACGGATCACTTGCTACAAAATATATTGCGATCGGTTGGTTATTCTGTTGCGCAATTGCCCGTCAGTGAAAGCTTGCGTTGGCCTTTGTTTATAAATAAAAAATTTGCAAATAAAAAAAATGGTACTGATAAAATAGAATTGACGGAAGAGCAATATAAAAATGATAGTGAGCAATCGCGTGCGATGGTACAAGCGTATGTATCTGCCCAGCACAGTAAATCACCATTAAAATATTTATTCTTAATGGGTCAAGAGACAACTCGCTCTACCTTAGATGATTCTATAAGTTTTGTGGATTGTAATGGTACAGCTTTACGTACAAAGTTTTGGGATGGTGTTCAGTGCCTTATTATGCCTAGCCTATATTCTATGTTACAAGACCCGCCTAGCAAACGTATTGCATGGAATGCTTTGCAATCGATGCATGCGAGCAGTTAATAACAATTTATAATTTTTTCTCTCCTCTCCAAAAAACATTCTAGAGCTTAAAGTTTCAATGGAATTTTCACATAACAATCTCTTATTTGAGTTGCGCGAAGCAACGATAAATGATGCCCAGGCAATGACATGTTTAGAGCAGCGAGTAAATTCTCAAGGCTGGAGTCACGCAGATTTTATATCGAGCATCTCTTCGTCGCATGTTTGTCAGGTGTTAGTATTTAATCCTCGTCTAGTGAATAAAGATTTCGGTAACGAAGGTTTAGTGAATAAATGTATAGATGCTTATGTTATTACTTCAACTGCAGCAGATGAAGCAGAGCTGCTTAATATTGTTGTTTCGCCAGACTATCAGCGGCAAGGTATAGCGACCCGCCTGCTTGAGCGGGTATGTGATTCTTTTAATGCAACTATTCATACGCTGTTTTTAGAAGTGCGCGCATCTAATAAAGCTGCTTTGTTTCTCTATGATAATTTAGGCTTTAATGAAGTTGGTGTTCGCCCCAATTATTATCCCTCGCTATTGTCTCCAAAAAAACAAACTGCTAGTTTTTCTCACCAAAAAATCGGGTCAAAAAATTTACGCGAAGATGCCATCATAATGGCCAAATCACTGTAACAACTAATGGAAAAGTATAATGAGATTTTTAACAGCGGTGCCACTTGGCGCACGTTATATGTTGTTCAGTGCTTTAGGTTTTGCACTAATGGGCGTCTGCGTTAAATTAGCACACCTTGAAGGAATCCCGATATTAGAAATTATTGCCGCGCGCGCAGTTGTCTCAGTTTTTTTGAGTTATGCAGATATTAAGCGTAAAAAAATTCCAATGTGGGGTACGCGAAAGGGCCTGCTATTGTCGCGTGGATTGGCCGGTACCTTTGCGCTTGTATGTGTGTATTACGCACTGGTAAATATACCGTATGCAGAAGCCACAATGTTGCAATATCTAAATCCAATGTTTACGGCCATTTTAGCTATCATTTTTTTAGGTGAGCGCGTACAGCGCTCGACCTTGGCCTGTATCATATTGAGCTTTATTGGCTTGCTCATAATTGTTAGACCCGATTTTTTGTTTGGGCAAATAAGCGCTGACTATTCTCTACTCGCTATTGTTGCTGCAATTTTTGGTGCCTTTGGTAGCGGCGTTGCTTATGTGCTTGTGCGAAAGCTAAGCGTGACTGAGGATCCATCGGTTATCATTATTTACTTTCCCCTAGTAGCACTACCGCTTTCCATTATTTTATTGGGCAATGATTTTGTGATGCCACAGGGTATGACATGGATATGGTTGTTATTAGTCGGGATATTTACTCAAGTTGGTCAAATTGGTTTGACCAAGGCTATGCAGACCGAGACGGCCAGCAATGCAACTAGCTTTGCGTATACGCAAGTTGTGTTTGCCGTATTATTAGGCTGGCTGATTTTTTCTGAATTACCCAGTGTTTGGACGTTTATTGGGGGTGGCTTAATTATTTTAGGTGCCTTTGTCAATATTGCCTACAGGGATGACGATAAAAGCGAAAGCAGGACGCGGAAGCTATAGTCAAAGGGCTGACGATAAAAGCGAAAGCAGGATGCCGCAGGGATGACGATATATAGCGTGAATAGCTGCGTCGGATAATCCGACAGTAATAAAGTACCAGTCTGAAGCATTGTTTTAGATCTCAATACAGTTAGAAATTTACTTATGCTGATGTCTTTTGTTTACTGAACGAGCTGTCTACAGATAAATATCCACATCCAAAAAACGTTGGTGTTTGCCAATAAAAGTCATTCGGCTTGAGCTTTCATGCTCTAGGAAAAGGAGGTTGATGCTGTAAAAAATCTATGAAGTCAATTGTAGTAACGTTTTTAGACTCGGCTAATGCCTCCGGTTGGCACAAAATTAAAACTAGATCTATGAATGCTAAAGTTTTTTTGAAAGCCTCTTCTTGATCGAAAATGTTAGTTGCGACCTTTTAGTTTTTACCTATGTAAATCAAGTTACACTAATGTTCTATTTCTGTCGTATCATCACCCTTCGGAAAAGTTTTATTTTGACTGTTTAATTTAAAAAAATCATATGTAAGTTTGTTTTCAATAGCTGACGCTTTATCTGTTGGGCAAAATATCGTGAAGTTAGTTTTTATACGCGCTAAGTCTGTTGTAGAAATTGAAATGCTTGGGTCAGGTCCTGGCAAAGAAACATCTAAGCTACGCTCAATCATTGCACTATAACGTTCAGCAACATCTTTGAAATCGTCACAGTACTCTTTAGCTTTCGATAGTAAAATATCTAAGTTTTTATAGGGTTGATAATTATTACTCATCGTAATAGTGAAGGTATGAGAAACATAGCGTTTTAAAAAATTCAAATTTTTAATGGGCTGTGTAATCAACTGATTGTTTGGAATATACAATGTTTTGCCTGTGTATGAGTAATCGTTAGAGTCTATTTCGAGCATGGTTAACTTTGCCCAGTCAGTTCCCGTTACTTCTCCAAAAAATGAACCTGTTTGAACCCAGTCACCTACTCTGAATGGATTTGTGCTGATGACATATAAAAACCCTATAAAGCATTGAATGTATTCTCGTGTAGCTAACACAATCGCGACTGCAAATGCAGCTATAGAAAGAGTGAATCGTTGTAACTCAGCGTTCCATAAATAAAAAAGAACGACTACTAAAATTAAGTTAGTTAAATTTTTAACTGAATTGCTTAAGTAACGATGATCTGATTTCTTTTTATCCGCATGATATTTAAACCATGCTCGCAAATAATGCTTTATAGGGTAAGATAATAAAATCAATACAATCGATGTAATTAATTTGTGTTCTAAAAATAGCGCCATAATATATTTCATATCTACAAGCCTCTAAAAATTGTTATATCAAAAATAGGCTGCCTAGCCCTAAAAATACAACAAAACCCACTACGTCGGTAACCGTCGTTAAAAGAACTGCACCCGATAGCGCAGGATCAATTTTCAATCTATTTAATAGGGCAGGAATAAGCACACCCGAACCTGCCGCTGCAATAAGATTTCCTAATATGGCTATACCTAGCACCAAACTAATTCCTACTTCACCAAACCATACATACGTAATACCACTGATGATTACAGACCAAATGACTCCATTGGCAACGCCTACTTTAAGTTCTTTAACTAATAGCGCTTTTAGATTGGCCTCCGTTATTTGTCCTAATGCTAAGCCTCGTACAATCAGCGTTAAGGTTTGACTTCCGGAGATTCCTCCCATAGAAGCGACAACCGGCATTAACACCGCAAGAAGTACAACCTGCTGTAACGTCACTTCAAATAAACCTATAACACCAGAAGCTAAAAAAGCTGTTATTAAATTTATACCTAACCATATCCCTCTATTTTTTGCACTTTGCTGTACGCTTGCAAATAAATCTTCATCTTTAGTTAAGCCACCGGCTTTCGTCATTTTATCTGCCGTTTGCCCAGTTTTCACAGCATAAGCCGAAGCAATAGTAAAACGTCCAACAAATATATTGTTATCATCACACACCGGCAGTGACATCTTTCCAGATAAAATCAACGACTCTGCTGCACTACTTAACTCAGAACTTGTGTTGAGTTTACTAATGTTTGATTCAATAAAATCAGACAAATTACTGCTGTCATCCGCAAGTAACAATTGATTAATACACACGATTCCTGTTAATACTCCCTTACTATCTACGGTATAAAACCCTTCGGTATAGTTATTAAGACCTTTATTTAATAAACGTTTAGCACTTGACACTTTGAGTTTTTCAGAGATTCGTACATAACCATAATCCAACCAATGCCCTAGCTGATCTTCTCTATATTCTTGTGCTTGTTGGTATAACGCTTTTTGCGAGTCATCTAAGTGTTTGATGGCATAGTTTAAAAATCGATCGGGTAAAGCCTCCGCTATTTCTAATAGCTCTTCAAAATCAATTTGTGCCAATAACTCAAAACAACTTTCATCGGATAAAGAATCAACTAACCAACGGCGTGTTTCTTTCTTAATTTGAACAAAGACAACTCGCTGAGCATCGTTACTAAAGCGTAACCAAACTGCTATACGCTTATTTAACGGAACGGCT
>CAXMPB010000042.1:0-4947 GCA_964195035.1 Cellvibrionaceae bacterium
TTGGCATGCCGAAAACAGCAACGAAGATCCACTACCCAAACCTTTATCGCTTTATATTCAACTACCTTTTTACGATGCTCTTTATTCTTACTATGCCTGTGATAAATTTACATCACCAAAGACATCAACTGTTATAAATTATCTTGCCAATATTAAACGCGAAATAAAAATGCAAGCGCAACTTTTTAATACAGATAGAAGTGTACAACACGTTCACTTGAGTTGTGCTGCACCTTCTTATTTAAGCATTGAACAGGTGCAAACATTAATTGAAACGATTAAAGATAATTTTGTGTTATTGAATAATGATGACTTTGAACTTTCTATTGACGTAGACCTAAAAACGACAAGCCATAAAAACATTATTAGCCTAGCAAACCTGGGGTTTAACCGTATGAATTTTGGCATACAAGACTTTATCCCTTCCACACTAGAAGCCATTAACCCAACACAAACACAAGAAGATGTTTTAACGCACTTGCAAGCTGCACTAAATTCTGGCGTCAGGTCAATATCTGCTGATCTTACTTATGGCTTACCTAAACAAAATATTGAGAGCTTCAGTCGAACCCTTAATAAAATTATAGATATAAAAACCCAGCGCATTTCGCTTTACAATTATGCACATACGCCAGAGTTTACTATGTCGAGGAGCTTAATTAATACTGAAGATATGCCCGACACTAACAGCAATATTGAATTAATGGCCATGAGCATCCAAAGATTATTAGATACAGGTTATATACATATTGGCATGGATCACTTTGCCCTTCCCAACGACAGCCTAAGCTTAGGTCTTAACAACAATACATTGCACAAAAATTTTCAAGGTTACTCTACTCATGGTGATTGCGACATTATCGGTTTTGGTGTGAGCGCTATTAGCCATGTTGGTGATTGTTACATTCAAAACACAAACACATTAAGTGGGTATAAAAACGCAATAGAATCTGGCGAGCCTGCCCTTGCTCGCGGCTACAACTTATCAAAAGATGACACTGTTCGCATAGAAGCCATTGAACAACTGATGTGCAATCGCAGGCTTAATTTAGATACATTTAGTGTTATCCATGCGCTAAACACCCAGCAATATTTTGACAAAGAACTACAGGCATTAGAAAAAATGGTAGCAGAGGGTTTAGTCACGATAGAAAATAAAATAATTACAATTACTGATGATGGTTGCTTATTTTTACGGAATATCGCTATGATTTTTAATAGATATAACTAATCGAAACTAAAAAGACTAAACAGCTCAGTCTAACGCAATAATAAAATACAGATTACTTAATTCAGTGACACTCCTCTAAAAAACTTTCCTTCGAAAAAGTATTGTTATGATTAACATATCGTATTAAAATTATTTTAAATTGATTTAATTGCTGTGCAAGCTTTAAAGCATCTAGTCGAAAGACAACTAGGCTCTTCTAGCTAGCACTTTATACATCATTGACGATATTATATTTATGAAAATAATCGATAATATATCTATCAACCCTGAATTTAAGTCCGAGCGAAAAACCTGTAGTCAATGCTCATTTATTGACTTGTGTCTTCCTATGGGTCTCAACAAAGATGAAATTGGCCAGTTAGAGCAATTAATACATCAGTCTCACCCCTATAAAGAGAATGAATTTTTATTTCGTCAAGGTGATGAATTTAAGGCTGTTTATGCCGTCCGCTCCGGCATGTTTAAAAGCCAAGCCGTTGACCAGCAAGGTAACGAGCGTATATTAGGGTTTCATTTGCCGGGTGAATTAGTCGGATTAGACGGTATTTACCAACAATCTTATCCATCCAACGTGATCGCACTCGACACTTCTACCGTCTGCGCGGTGCCTTACAATGGATTAATTTCCCTCACAGAAGAGATTCCAAGCTTACAACAACAATTGTTGCGGCTACTTAGCAAAGAAATTAACAGTGTTAGCGCATTAACTTACGACACGAACGTCGATCAACGCTTAGCTTCTTTTGTTTTCAGTTTATCTAGGCGCTATGAGCAACGCGGCTATTCGGCCACACATTTTACCTTGGTCATGCCACGGCGTGATATCGCCAACCACCTTAATATGGCGCCAGAGACAATCAGTCGATTATTTAAACGCATGCAAGATAAAGATGTAATCACCTTAAATCGTCGAGAACTGAGTATAAGTGATATGAGTGCACTTAGAAAAATAGCTGGCTGCTCGGGCCAATAACTTTCTTCGGCCTCAGCAGATCTTAGCTAAACTCGGAGGCTAGCATTAAGACGCTTTTAAAAACATCATCGCCGACAACTGATCATCAGTTGAAAAACACTTTATTTCTATCCCAACAAATATCGTAGACTCAAAACTAGCAACAGACTCTATCCATTTTTCATCGGTCAAAATCGCTACCTTCTTGATATTGGATAGCCCAACATCAAATAAATATTTAAACTCTGCAACGATTGCGCCTATTTCGATACCGTCAAAGAAATCAATCTGTTCAAAAAAAACAATATCGCCATAGTGCTCAATTTTCTCGCTCGCACGTTCAAGTACCACGGACATATCGTTTTCAGTAATTTTACCCGACACACGAAAAGCAACGGCATTGTCTATATCAATATCTATTAGCTCTAACATCGCGCCACCGTTTTAATGATTAATCCACCTTAATATCCCTTAATATCTCTTAACAGCTAAAGCCAGCGTTAAGGGGATAACTTATAAATTAGAATCCTTTGCCTCGATTTTATCAGCTGCTTTTTGATCCTTCTCCATATGATTTTTAGCATACTGCCAAAAATGATACATCATATAAATAGAGATAATAATGACCACTAAGCTTGCGAGAAGAATAGTAAAAGTAAACATAAAGTGCCCCATTAATAGCTTTTTTTAATTCTATTTTGCTAGAGTAACTCAGATAAAATCAATCGAATTGATACAGATCAAGAGTGCAATGAGTTTGTCACCCACCTAGCATTTGTCCATAAATGGCATCTTAAGATGGCGATAAAATGGTCATTTCTGTTTATAGATTTGCGCTAAAGTGACCGGCGCCGGTATTATTGTAGACAACTACAATTAATTATTACAATGGCCGTTTTAATTTTTTCGGAGCAGAATCCTATTTATGGATGGGCACTCGCTATAAAGTCTGTATCATCACGCCATGACTCAACCAAACACTCAAAAGCTTTACCAAGAACTGGCTAACCTCATTTTAGTGTGGGGACGCGAACTTGGGTTTCAGCAAATAGGCATTAGCGATACCGACGTAACTGAACACAGCGAATTTTTAAAAGATTGGTTAAATAAAGGCTATCACGGCGAAATGGACTGGATTCAGCGCCATCAACCGCAGCGCGAAAATCCAGGGTTATTAGTGCCTAATGCTTTACGCGTTATATCTGCGCGCATGGACTACTTGCCAGAAAACACTCAGCAAATTAAAACCTTAAAGCAAGCTAATAAGGCATACATCTCTCGTTATGCTCTTGGGCGCGATTATCATAAGCTAATTCGAAAGCGGCTTGCAAAACTTGGCAAAAGAATAGAATCTTTTTGTGAAGAGCATAAAGAGATAACAATCGAGCTTGGCCAAGCCTTAAGCCAACGTCCTTTTGTCGATAGTGCCCCCGTACTAGAAAAGTCCTTTGGAGAAAAATCAGGCCTTGGCTGGATAGGCAAACACACCATTTTATTAAACGAGACCGCCGGCAGTTGGTTTTTTTTAGGTGAGCTTATTACTAACCTACCGCTGCCGTTATCGATTCCCGACAGTATGGATATTATTCATAATGACATAAAGAGTGATCTGAGAAGTGCGAAAGAGAGCGATTTAACAACAGTAGACTTTATAGAAATAAAGGAACCAAAATCATATAAACCAAAGCCCGCAACGCAGGCAATAACAAAACCCATCAATAAATGTGGCGACTGCACCGCCTGCCTAAAAATCTGCCCAACAGATGCCTTTGTAGCACCCTATAAGCTCGATGCACGGCGCTGCATCTCTTACTTAACAATTGAACTAAAAGGCAGCATCCCGATTGAATTTCGCGAGCCAATGGGCAACCGTGTATTTGGCTGTGATGACTGCCAATTAATTTGCCCCTGGAATAAATGGGCAAAACCCACACAAGAACAAGATTTTAGTCCACGCCATAGCTTAGATGACACAGAGTTAACCCGATTATTCTTATGGTCAGAAGAAGAGTATTTAACATATACCGAAGGCTCAGCAATACGAAGGCTTGGTTTTGAGCGCTGGCTACGTAATTTAGCCATTGGCCTTGGTAATGCAGAGCCAACACTCGATAACATTTCAGCGCTTGAATCTAAAAAAAATTATCCATCCGCCATGGTGCAAGAACATATTGAATGGGCATTACATCAACTACATAATCCTAAAAAGCGAACACGTAAAATAAAAAATTTAGATAAATAACTTTTTTTCAAAAACAATCTTCTTAAAAAAGATCAAGACTTAAGCATATACTCTTGCACTAGCTCTGCAATTTTTTGCGAGTTGCTTACTATGCACTCTTGCGACAAGCTACTAGCTTCTTTAGACAAACCCTCAATAACGCCTTGTTGATTTTGCACGGGCTGATTTTGGCTTAGCTTCCACTGCCCAATAATAGACGATACATTTATCTCTATGCCAACGATAGCGGGTAGCATTTTTTGAATATGCTCTTTAGGCGCATCAGCAACAGACCACGGCTTTTTTTGTGATGCTTCGTGCACAGTGGTTAATGTGTTGAGCATCTGTAAGTTCCAGTCATCGTCATCAATAAACGACACAACACCTTTGACATGCACGCATACATAATTCCACGTGGGCACTGCCTCACCGTGCTCTTTTTTGGTCGGATAATAATTTAGCGACACATAACAATTAGGGCCATTAAAAACGACTAGTACTTCAGCCTGATCATCCACGTTTTGCCATAAAGGATTTGCTTTA
>CAXMPB010000043.1:0-7643 GCA_964195035.1 Cellvibrionaceae bacterium
TAAAATAGAGGCACTACCAAATGGCGCCGAGCTAACAATAGCACCTTGACGATCTTCATTAACATTATCTTTAGGCAAGAAAGGTTCTAGATGTTTGCCAACACCAATAGGGCCAACCCCTGGGCCACCTCCGCCATGAGGAATGCAAAAAGTTTTATGTAAATTCAAATGTGAAACATCACCACCAAACTTACCAGGCTGGGCAACCCCTACGAGTGCATTGAGGTTGGCGCCATCGATATAAACTTGGCCGCCGGCATCGTGAATTAATTCACAAACATCGGTCACATCATCTTCAAATACACCGTGTGTAGACGGATAAGTAATCATGATGGCGGCAATTTTATTAGGGTATATATCAATCTTTTCTTTTAAATCATTAATGTCGACGTCACCCGCTTCACTACATTGCACCACGACAACTTTCATATTAGCCATCTGTGCGCTGGCGGGGTTAGTGCCGTGAGCAGAGCTTGGGATTAAGCAAATATCGCGATCAAACTCACCACGAGATTCATGGTAAGCCTTAATGGCTAGTAGGCCTGCATATTCACCTTGTGAGCCAGCGTTTGGTTGCAAAGACATAACATCGTAACCTGTAGCCGCACATAACATTTCTTCGAGTTGATTGATCATGATTTGATAACCATGAGTTTGGGCCGTTGGTGCAAAGGGATGGATGTTGGCAAACTCGGGCCAAGTTACGGGCGTCATCTCGCTTGCGGCATTTAGCTTCATTGTGCACGAACCTAATGGAATCATCGAGCGATCGAGAGCAATGTCTTTATCGGATAGCCGGCGTAAATAGCGCATCATTTCTGTTTCACTATGATAGCTATTAAAAGCCGCTTGGCTTAAATAATTATCACTGCGTAACAATTTTTTCTGCAAGTTTTGAACATCTGTTAATGCGTCACTGTGTTGCTTAAGAGCATCCAGCTCTAAATTGATGTCAAACCAAGCTAGAATAGCTTTAATATCTTCTAGTGAGCTAGTTTCATCGAGAGATACGACAATACTTGAATCTTGTACATTAAGATTATATTCATTTTTCTCGGCTTTTTGCTTAATACCTTCTACATTATTGGCCGAGATGTTTAGCGTATCAAAATACGTTTCATTTAATACAGTAATGTTGTGTTTTGTGAGTATGGTTGCTAGCGTGGTCGTTAATTTATGTACGCTCATGGCAATAGTTTTTAGACCTGAAGGGCCGTGATAGCACGCATAAAATGTTGCCATCATCGCAAGCAGTGCCTGAGCTGTACAAATGTTAGAAGTGGCTTTTTCGCGACGTATATGTTGCTCGCGAGTCTGCAGTGTTAATCGATACGCCGCTTGTCCACTGGCATCGATAGACTGGCCTACTAAGCGTCCAGGCATTGAACGCTGATGTTTTTTGGTGGTGGCAAAAAAAGCAGCGTGTGGTCCACCATAACCCATAGGCACACCAAAGCGCTGTGAGTTACCAACAACAATGTCAGCTCCTAATTCAGCTGGAGAAGTTAATAATGTGAGCGCTAATAGATCGGTAGCCATCACCATCATTGCTTTGTGATCATGAGCATTTTTTGATAAATCGCTCAATGAATAGACATCGCCATAAGTAGTAGGGTATTGCACCAGTACCCCAAATACATCATCCCATTTACTAATGCTTTCGGTTTCATCAAATTCAATGAGCTTGATGTGAAGTGGTGCTGCGCGAGTTTGCAAAATTATTTTTGTTTGTGGGTGACAAAAACGAGAAACCATAAAAGTATTGTTTTTTCCACGAGCTGAGCGATGGCATAAAGCCATTGCCTCGGCGGCGGCCGTGCCTTCGTCGAGTAATGAGGCGTTAGCGATATCCATGCCAGTAAGTTCTGTAATCATGGTTTGAAAGTAAAATAATGCCTCTAGGCGCCCCTGTGATATTTCTGGTTGATAGGGCGTGTAGGCGGTATACCATGCAGGGTTCTCAAGTACATTGCGCTGGATAACCTTAGGGGTGTAAGTGCCGTAATAACCTTGACCAATAAGTGATGTGAAAATTTTATTTTGCTTAGCGATGGCATGTAATTCTTTTAGTGCCTGCTCTTCTGTTAGCCCTTCATCTAGTGCTAGCGGTAGATTGTCGGCAATAGTTGTAGGCACAATGGCATTTGTTATTTCATCTAAATCTTTGTAGCCTAATTTTTGCAACATGAAATCAATGTCATCTTGTTGTGGGCCAATATGTCGGTTTTGAAATTGATTGCTCATGAAGACTCTCTATAATTTTTTAAGATGAATATTAAAATAATACGAATAAATAACTTATTGCTTAGTAATTAGGTATTAAATAAAAGGGTACTTAACGACGCGAGCATCGACTTGGTTTTTTCTTATTTGTACTTTGATTACTGAGTCCAAGTTCAAGTTCGTGTCATTTTTAACACGAGCGATAGCAACTGATTTCTGTAAGGTAGGCGAAAAAGTACCGCTAGTTATCTCGCCGATAATGTTGTCATCGTTGAGCACCGATTGATGACCACGTAACACGCCTTTGCCATCGAGTATTAGGCCAATTGTTTTATATCGCGGAGTATTTTTTAATGCGTCTATACCAATAAAATCCCGTGCATTTTTATTTTTGTCATTAAGTGCTACTGACCACAATAAACCAGATTCTATAGGTGTATGATCCTCGTCTAGGTCGGCACCATAAAGCGCCATGCCAGCTTCTAGGCGCAGGGTGTCGCGCGCACCTAAGCCGCAGGGTTGAATATTATTGTCGATGCATTGCTGCCAAATACTTTCGGCTTTATCCGCGGGTAAAATAATTTCTACACCGTCCTCGCCTGTGTAACCTGTGCGGCCGATAAAAATATCATCTGATTTGTTTTGAGTGAAGGCGCCTTGAAAGCGCTTTAAGTTTTTTGTGGTGCTTGCAATATCTTCATTAAATGTCGTTTGAATAATTTCAAGTGCCTTTGGGCCTTGAATGGCAATTAATGCTAGCTCTGGTTTTTCGGTGACGGTTACATCATTAAATTTTGCAGCTTGTTGTTGAAGCCAAGCCATATCTTTCGCATTAGTTCCGGCATTAGTAACCATCCTGCAATGATCATCTGCTAAGAAATAGACAATAAGGTCATCAATCACGCCGCCGCTTTCATTTAACATGCAGCTGTAAAGTGCTTTGCCCGGAAGCGACGTTGCTTTATAGATATCGTTAGCGAGTAGCGTTGATAAGAATGGAAGCGTGTCACTGCCCGTAATTTCTGAGACAGTCATATGTGAGACATCAAAAACACCGGCGTTATTGCGTACCGCTAGATGTTCTTCAACTTGCGATGAATAATTAACGGGGAGTGCCCAGCCACCAAAATCAACAATGCGTGCGCCGAGTTTTTTATGTTGTTCGTAAAGTGGTGTTTTTAATAGATCTGACATATTTAAATCCTTTAATTAGTCTGCGATTGACGCAAGATATTCTTCTTTACTCATATAACCATCAGTTTCGAAGGATTCTTCTATACGAATTTTTATAAACCAGCCTTCAGTTTCTGGTGATTCATTGACCATCTCTGGAGAATCTTCTAAAAGTGTATTCACTTCGATAACTTCACCATTAATGGGCGCATAAATATCACTAGCAGCTTTAACTGACTCGACAACAGCGATTGCCTCGCCTTTTATACACGCAGCACCTATGTCGGGTGACTCTACAAAGACTATTTCACCTAGGGCATCTTGCGCATGATCAGTAATGCCTAAAGTGGCTACAGTGTCTTCAATGACGAGCCATTCATGATCGCTAGTGTAATAAGTTGTCGACATAGGTTTTATTCCAGTGTGTTGGTAGTTCTTGCTTGCTCTTAAGGGCCTATCAACTTGATCCGGCAGAAGCTATAACAATGTATTCTTATTGGCTTGGTTTTACTTGTTTGAATACTATTATTCATATTATTTCTCGATATGTAAAATTAATAATTTTAATGGCTACATTTAAATAACTAATCGAATCTTGTTCATACTTGTAGAGTCAGTGTCTATGAGTTTATTGTTGAATTGAGAGCTGAGAACTTTGGGTTACTTTAGGTGCTCTTGAATATAGTTGGCGAGTATTTGGCAGGCTTCGGTCATGTGGCTATCCGCCGACAGTAAAGCTATGCCCATAGTGCCAAGTTCTTCAGAACCTCTGGGCGGCGCGATTATGGTTAGTGAGTCAGGTACTGCGCTCTCTGCAATTACTGTGATACCTAGGCCCTCTTCTATAGCCGCTTGCATGCCTGATAGGTCCATGATGGTATACACGATTTGCCAAGGAATATTGCTTTCGCTGAGATGCTTAATCGCTCTTTTCCTGTAAATGCAACCCTCTGGTGCGACAATTAAGCGAATAGGTTCTGCATTTTTAGTGACGTATTGTGATGATGATACCCATACAAGGCGATCATTTTTACTGAAGCGTTTGCGTTGACTTACATTGTTGGGTTTAGGTTGGTCGAAGGGGTGGTTTTCATCGAGTAGAGATAAAATAAGGTCGTATTTTTTGAGTTTGATATCATTGTTTAAGTTGCGGCTTAAGTCGCACATCACCTCAAGAGTGATTTGGGGGTTTTCTCGGGCGAAGCTAGCGACAATCTTGGGCAGTAGTGCAATAGCAAACTCACTAGTGATGCCAAGTCGAACTTTACCGACAACCACTTTGCTGTCTAGCTCGCCTAATGCTTTATCGTTGAGTTGTAGTATTTGGGTCGCGTACGTCATCAAGATTTTCCCCGATGAGGTTAGTTCAAAATTATGTCCTTTACGATAAAAAACGGGTTGCTCTATTAACGACTCTAACTTTTTGATTTGTAAGCTAATAGCTGATTGTGAGCGCGCAAGTTGTTCGCCGGCTTGTGTAAAACTTCTAAGCTCTGCGATTTTCACAAAAGAGCGTAAGGTGTCGATGGGTATATTTTTTTTCATAGCGTTAAGTTTATTTTAAAACTACTTTTTGTTTGCTGACTGGTGTTGTTTGCTTAAAACAAGGACTGAAGATAAGCTTATAAATTATAAGCTTATCTTGTTGTAATAATAAGCGCTTAATGCCAATCACTATTTATTAAACAGGCAAGTTTTTCACTTAGTTCTAGAGATGCTCAACTTTGACTAACAGCGGCTATCATTAGCAAAGTGCCATCTGTTTTTACAATTCGACACAGATCTCCTGGGTTAATGACAATCCTGTCGCCCGCCGGATCGAGCCGAGCTTGCCAGTCAATTCCTGAGTGACGCACAATACCTCCTGAAAGATTTATTTCTGTTTTACAAGTAACCTCACGTCCAATCAAATCACTACTAGTATCAATTGGAATTTCTCTTGATTGAAAGCGTCTTAAGGGTTTCCATAAAATAAGCGCCGAGATGCAGCTGAGCACACCAACACTAAACGCTTCACTCTCCCAGCCAGATAATATTCCTGCGTAGCTGAGGATGCCGGTGATAAAGCAACCTATAGCAAAAAATAGGACAAAGCCACTTAGCCCCATTACCGCCAGTTCGATCACAAAGGCAATGCCGGCTATTAAAAATAATAGGCTGGCATGGTTGTCTGAAAAATATTGAATAATGTCCACTTTACATGTCCTATTTTATTCGTTAGATACTGTCTTTTAGTGAGCTAGAGACAGCAATCGCTTGGGCAACAGTATTGGCTATATTGTCACTGGTTTTACCATCGGTTAGTACCACGGTGCTTTGACTAGCAATGGCCTGATGCGCTGCGATTGCACCTTGTGCGAGTGTTAATGTTACCGCTTTGGCACCTTCTGCAGTCGCGGCAGTTTTACCGATAGTCTCTAAGGCAAGGGCATCGGCCTCGGCTACTAGAGAAATTGCGGCGGCTTTACCTTGGGCTTCCAAAATTTGTGCTTCTTTAGACGCTTCAGCGGCAAGAACTTGTTCCGCTTTGGCCGCTTCTGCGTCTAGAACACGCGCCTGCTTCAAGCCTTCGGCTTCGGTAATAGCTGAGGTTTTAACACCTTCTGCGGTTAAAATGACCGAGCGTTTTTCGCGCTCTGCAGTCATTTGTTTTTCCATATCTTCACGAATTGTCTGTGGCGGCTCTATATCTTTAATCTCATAACGAGTGACCATGACTCCCCAAGGTTGAGTAGCCTCGGTCATTGCAGTTAGTATCTTCGCGTTAATGGCATCGCGATTTTGGAAGCATTCGTCAAGCTCTAATGAGCCGATAGCATTACGCATAGTCGTCATCGCTAATTGAATGACCGATAGTTTGTAATCTGTAATGTTGTTAGTCGCTGCAGCCGCATCCACCACTTTTAAAAATAAGATACCGTCTATATTTAAAGTGATGTTGTCTCTGGTTATTGCCGACTGAGAAGTGATATTTAAAGATTGTTCTTTTAGGTTTCTATCTGCCGCAACGGTTTGTATAAAGGGGATGATAAAGTTAACGCCTGCCGAGAGAGTTTGACTGTATTTACCCATGGTGTAGACCACAAAACCTCGATTTTGTGGTACAAAGTAAACTGATTTTTTAATAGCAAATAACACGATAATTGCCACCCAGACCAGAGGGCTAGTTACAAAATTAAGTATGAGGTGTTCCATGATGCTTTTCCTGTATGTAAATTTTTAAAAGTGATGCTAATGTATTTAGGGTCAATGCTAACGTGTTTATGGCTAATGGCTTTTGCCTTCAGCTCAAAGCCTCAACAGTATCTGTTGTAGATGCAGCTGTCGATGCTTATGTTCTGATACAGGCTATTAGATTGTGCGTTTTTTCGAAATTTCAATCTTGTTCTGTAGGTTCAGGTATAACGATCATTTGAGTATCTTTTACTTCTTCCATCACCATGTAGGAACGGGACGAATTAACATGGGGTAGTGCAAGTAATGTCTCGCCAAGTAATTTACGGTAAGCATGCATATCTTTGACTCGCGCTTTTAATAAATAATCGTAATCTCCCGAGACTAAATGGCATTCCATTATTTCAGGTAATTTTCGGACAACCGTGCGAAAATTACTAAATACATTGCGCGATGTTCGATCGAGCCGCAGCTCTACATAGGCGAGTAGCTTCGCATCGACAAAATCAGGATTAATTTTAATGGTGTAGTGTTCAATACAGCCTATTTTTTCAAGGCGTTTAATTCTGTTAAGGCAGGGTGTCGCGCTTAACCCAACTTTCTTAGATAGTTCTACGTTTGAGATGCGACTATTTATCTGTAATTCGCGCAGTATTTTTCGGTCAATTTTATCTAAATGACTATTGTTTTTATCAGACATTACCATCTCGTTGAGCTAATACTTTAACTATTGTAGTTGATTATACTTCTTATGGTCATAAATAAAGAGTAAATCACTGTTAATTTCTAAATAAAAGACAATTCGACTTTTAAACTCTTACTATAATGCAGTTAATGTCACATTGAATGTTTTTGTTGTTATTTATGCCGCTATAGCCGCATTATTGAGGAGTATGTAAATGAAAATTGGTGTACCTAAAGAGATTAAAAACCACGAATATCGCGTAGGCATGGTGCCGGCTTCCGTTAGCGAATTAACTCGTCGAAATCACCAAGTTCTTGTGCAAACAGGCGCAGGCTTGGGCATTGGTTTTAGCGATGATGACTATATTGCCGTGGGTGCAACTATTGCA
>CAXMPB010000044.1:0-18234 GCA_964195035.1 Cellvibrionaceae bacterium
TACCCGATAAAATAGCCAATGCCATTTTAGGCCCAACGCCACTTACCTTGATTAAGGTACGAAATAATTTGCGTTCGTCCTGCGTATAAAAAGCAAATAGTTGATGGGCGTTTTCGGACACCGATAAATGCGTATGCAATATGACTTGCTCACCGACTGCCGGCATTGGATAAAAGCTCGTCATGGGGGCTTGCGCCTCGTAGCCAACACCACCTACATCGACCAGTATTTGTGGCGGTTGTTTTTCTATAATGATGCCTCTTAGTCGACCAATCATACTGCTTACCTATCACCTTCTCTATAATCAACTTAAAGTATCAACAACGCTTTTTAACTCGCGTTATTTACTTAAGTGCCATTTATTTTAATGCTATCTATTTAAATATAGACCTATTTAAATGTTATCTAATTAAAATTCAACTTTGAACACTTATATCTTTCCCTAACAACCTTTAAAGGATAGTAAGGGCTTACACCACACGGCCTCGCCTAAAACGCTTTCCATTGGCAATCGCAATTAAGTGTTGTTGCGTATTAGCATGACAAATGGCAACGGCTAGTGCATCGGCTGCATCCTCTTGTGGGGTTGCCGAGAGCTTTAGTAATTGCTTAACCATATGCTGCACTTGAAATTTATCGGCAGCACCCGAGCCCACAACAGATTGCTTAACTTTTTTTGCCTCGTATTCGGCAACGGGTAAATGGCAACTAGTTGCAGCAACAATGGCTGCGCCGCGTGCTTGTCCTAACTTTATTGCAGAACCCGCACTCTTAGACATAAATACACTTTCTATCGCCATCTCTTGGGGGGAGTATTCCTCAATCACTTCTAGCAGGCTCGCAAAGATAACTTGTAAGCGCTCGGGCAATTCAGCTTTAGGTAGGCGAATAACACCGCTGGCGACATATTCACAGCGACCACCTAGCGCATTAATAAGCCCAAAGCCTGTTTTAAGTGAACCGGGATCAATACCTAGAATGATAGCCACTGTTTTTATATCCAGTATTTTTTTTAAGTATCCTAGGATAAGGAATATAGGTCAAGATTTTTCTAATTAGAATAGAGATAATATGATGAAGGCGTAGAAAATCGAGACAAATTCTAGCTAACTATCATCACCTTTCACGTGTTGACAGGCCCGAAGTGCTCGGCTTATTCGCACCATTATAATGATGAGCTTATGAATGATACCAGTAGGTTAATATGTAAATTGAAAATTGGGGAACAAAGAGAAGTTCCCACTGGTTACCTTTAGGGCATTGATTTAATAAATTTCAGGAATTGTGACTGAGCATGAACTATCCAACTTGGCGCGGCATGGCCATCGCCGACAAACTCAAGCTGAGGGTGATTTAAAACAACGTCTTTGAGTATATTTTCTTGAGCGGGGTCAACATCAACAAAAAAGATATGCTTACCTTGGTTCAGTATTTCTTGGAATTTTTTAAATTCATGGTTGGGTACCTGGATCCCCCTCAACCCACCCTCCCAGGTAGAAAATCCCAGTATAATGACAGCAAGAAAGATAGCCGGCATCCAACCAACAACAGAATTGCTCCAGCCCATGAAGTAAAAGACACCTAAAACAACAACAGCACCGATTAAACCAACACAAAACCCAACAAAACCAGAGTGAACAACATCTCTTTTTGAAAAATCACTCACTTCGTGTAAATGATGAGCGTCGGCATCTACTGTTGTATCTTCTCCGCTGAAGACATGAAGCTGTGGCGAGCCGATACCTTGCTCCATTAGTTCAATTTCAACACGCTCTAAATCTTCCAGGTTATCGCTGATGTAATAATGCCTATTCATAACGATTCCTCTTTTTTGCTGTGAATTGATAGTTTTTTCAAAGACTGCATATAAAAGTTTATGCTGTGGTTATTTTTTTAACCTGACCTTTTTTGAGTTTATTTTTCGCGGGCTCACCATCCTCTTCAAAGGTGGATTCTGGATAAATATAAAAATTAGCTATATAAAGGTAACCCCCCAGAAACATAAACATAAACAAATTATTTTTTCTTTATCCATGGCGACACCCTCTTCATTATTTCAGCTGACACCCTTCTTATCATTTTCATCAGCGCTTCGCGTGCTTTTTGTCTAACAGCGCAACCATCAACTTCCTCTTAATGACTATACACTTGCTTAAATTAATGTGCGAACAGCTTAAAGAATTTTTTCTGATAAGCAATTAATTTTTTAATTATAAAAAAAACTAACAGATAAAAATATAACAATCTTGCGCCTTTACGTAGTGATTCCACTCAGCTATATTAATCTTTGAAACATACAAACAAGTAATTACTGAACTTAAAAAAATACATACTGGTTTTAATTTTAAAAATAAAGCCGTAAAGTAATAGCGAAAGAATTAGGTGATCTTGTGAATCAAACAATTGTAGGAACATATAATTATTTCAATGATTATTTTGAATTAACAAAGCCAACTATAGGTCTTTTAGTTCTATTCACTGCCTTTGCCAGTATGTATTTAGCCGCAGAAGGATATCCCAAACTTGATACTGTTATTTTTGGATTACTTGGAATTGGATTAGCCTCTGCTGCGAGCGGAGTTTTAAACAATTATATTGATCGCGATATTGATCCATTAATGCAAAGAACCAAAAGGCGTGCTTTAGCTGCCGGAAGAGTTTCTAGCGCAAGTGTCTTGATTCTAGGTTTTTCTCTCGCCTTAATGTCATTTATAACACTCTCTCTTTTTGTTAATTTAAAATCGGCGTTATTGGCTATATTCGTAATATTTTTTTATGTCGCCATCTATTCTAAATGGTTAAAACGAACTACCTATTGGTGCACCGAGATAGGAGGCGTCGCTGGCGCCCTACCACCCTTAATTGGATGGCTTGCAATCACCAACTCCATCAGCTGGGAAGCAATCCCCTTATTTTTATTATTATTCTTGTGGCAACCACCACATTTTTGGGCATTGGCGCTATTGAAAACAGATGAATATAAAAATGCCGGCATACCCATGTTGCCAGTCGTTAAGGGGGAGCTTTCCACTAAACGTCGCATGCTGATCTACACCATAGCGCTATTACCTGTGAGTTTACTATTATGCGTTATGTATGAAGTCAGTTTGTTTTTTTATATTTACAGCATGTTGGTCAATGCAATATATTTATTTAAAACTTTGAATTTTTATCGATCAGAGATTTCAAGAAAAGCATCGATGAGTTTGTTTAGTTATTCAATTTTATATATATTTCTAATGTTCGGAATGTTGTTCTTTATTGTATGACTAATGGGCTTGCGTGCTTTTTATTAAAAAAAACAAACCTCAATGAATTTTTTAAATATTCGAGGAGAAAATAAAAATATCAAAATCAAAATCAAAATCATTATTATAAAAATATTAATGCAGATTTAAATATCAACAATGAAGTTTAATTGAAAATAGGTTCGGCTATGGCTATAGCAATCGGCTTGTTAGTACTTCTGGCATTTACGGTCATATTTCATTTCGCCAGTCCTTGGTGGTTCACTCCTATTGCATCTAATTGGATCTCAATGGACGATACAATTGTGCTCACTTTTTGGGTAACTGGACTTGTCTTTATTGCTATCACGATCTTCATGATCTATTGCCTGATCAAATATCGTTATTCAGAAAACAAGAAAGCAGCTTATGAACCAGAACACAAGAAATTAGAGGCTTGGTTAGTTATTCTCACTTCAATTGGTGTAATAATTCTATTGGCACCAGGGCTTAAAGTCTGGAACGACTTTATTAATGTTCCAGACGATGCTCATGAAGTGGAAGTCGTCGCGCAACAATGGCAATGGAGTTATCGTTATCCAGGGATGGATGGCAAACTTGGCACTGCCGATATTAAATATATAAATGCCGACAACCCCTTAGGAGTCAACCCCGATGATCCTAATGGCCAAGACGATATTGTTACTGGCGGATCACAATTGCACTTGCCAATCGATAAACCCGTTAAAGTATTACTGCGATCAAAAGACACTTTGCACAATTTTTATGTTCCGCAATTTCGCGCAAAAATGGATATTGTACCAGGGCTCGTCAGCTCCATATGGCTTACTCCAATCAGACAAGGCACGTTTGAGGTTTTATGTGCGGAACTTTGCGGTGTTGGTCATTACAATATGCGTAGCCACGTAGTGGTTGAAAGTGCTATTGCATACGATACCTGGTTAAACCGACAGCCCACTTTTACTTCAGTAAAAGCAACGATTGCCCATGATCCATTGATTAAAAAAGGACAGCAGATCTCTCAAGTTAACGGCTGTTTAGGCTGTCACAGTATCGATGGCAGAAAAATGCTGGGCCCAACGTGGAAAGACATGATTGGAAAAGCGGAAGAGTTGGCCGATGGAACCAAAGTTATTGTCGATGAGAACTATATTATCGAGTCAATTTCCCAACCCAATACCAAGATTGTAAAAGGTTATCCCGCCATCATGCCGGCAGCGAATTTATCTAGCGATGACATAAAAGCATTGATCATATATATGCAATCACTCTCTGTACCAACGGATAAAAAAACATCAACGCTCGAGGTCAACACACAACTAAATACGCAATTAGATCAGACTAGTCATCATCAGCAATTAGTTAAGCAAGGTCGTAAAATCGCACTGCAACGTGGTTGCGTTGCCTGTCATTCAACCGACGGTAGTAATGGTGTTGGTCCCAGCTGGACTGGATTATATGGTTCTAGTAGAGAACTGAAAGATGGCTCAACCTTAGTCGCCGATGACACCTATCTTGCTAACTCGATTAATCAGCCAAATAGCCAGATCGTCGAAGGCTATAACCCAATTATGCCTCCTCTAAAGTTAAGTAAATTAGAGATAGACGCGTTAATCGCTTTCATTAAAGAAAATAAAAAATAGCCTCTAAGGCAACGAGTTAAGCCCTAGTGCACAAGATTATAAGAGAACCAGAGTATTTATTTAAAAATTGAGAACAGTAAAGAGTGTTTATTTACAAACCAAGTATGAATTTTTAAGAATTAGCTAAACAGCTATTTAAAAACGAGGATTTATTCATGGCCTTCGCTGATCAAGACGATGTTACATCAATGCATCACCCGCATAGCTTCGTTAGCAAATATATATGGAGCCAAGACCACAAGGTAATCGCAATACAGTATTCACTAACGGCTATATCCGTTGGGCTTGTTGCACTGGTGCTTTCTTGGATAATGCGCCTGCAAATAGGTTTTCCCGGTGTCTTTGATTTTATTGACCCTTATGTGTATTACCAGTCAGTCACCATGCATGGAATGATTATGGTGATATATCTTTTAACCGCATTATTTTTAGGTGGGTTTGGTAATTACTTAATTCCCTTGCAACTTGGCGCACGGGATATGGTGTTCCCCTATTTGAACATGTTGAGTTACTGGTTTTATCTCGTGTCTGTGCTTATTCTACTTTCCAGCTACTTTGTCCCCGGAGGCCCAACCGGCGCTGGCTGGACTTTATACCCACCACAGGCAATTTTACCCGGCACCCCCGGAACCGATTGGGGCATCATCCTTATGTTGCTGTCTTTGGCTGTATTTATTATCGCTTTCACGATGGGTGGGCTTAATTACGTTACAACTATTATACAGGCGCGAACTCGTGGAATGACATTGATGCGTATGCCGTTAAGTATTTGGGGGATTTTTGTAGCAACTATATTAGGTTTACTGGCTTTCCCCGCACTGTTTGTTAGCGCTATCATGATGGCATTTGACAGAATACTGGGTACCAGTTTTTTTATGCCCACTATCATATCTATGGGACAGCAACTTGATTATGGCGGTGGCAGTCCCATTTTATTTCAACATTTATTTTGGTTTTTTGGTCACCCTGAAGTTTATATTGTTGCCTTGCCTGCATTTGGTCTTGTCTCTGAAGTGTTGGCCACCCATGCACGACGCAGTATCTTCGGTTACCGGATGATGGTGTGGGCAATTGTGATCATTGGCTTTATGAGTTTCATCGTCTGGGCACACCATATGTATGTCAGTGGCATGAATTTATATCTCGGGTTTTTCTTTGCCACTACTACATTGATTATTGCCGTGCCTACTGCGTTAAAAGTATATAACTGGGTATTAACCTTATGGAAAGGCAACATCCATTTTACAGTGCCGATGATGTTTGCCATTGGGTTTATTTTTACTTTTATGAATGGCGGAATGACTGGCTTATTTCTGGGTAACGTCGCCGTAGACATGCCTTTATCTGATACGTATTTTGTGGTTGCTCATTTTCATATGGTTATGGGCGTGTCGCCTATTCTTGTGGTATTTGCAGCTCTTTATCATTGGTATCCCAAAATTACTGGTCGCATGTATAACAACACGCTAGGCATGATACATTTTTGGATTACGTTTATCGGTACTTATCTGATTTATCTGCCGATGCATTATCTCGGCTTTGAAGGTATGCCAAGGCGTTATTACAACTACGATAATTTAGACTTTATTTCGGAGTCTGCTGCGATAGCGAATGCATCTATCACTGTAACGGCAATATTTGTTGGCTTGTGCCAATTTATTTTTATTTACAATATGTTTGTCAGCCTTAAAAAAGGCAAAAAAGCGACAGCCAACCCTTGGGGCGCAACGACTCTAGAATGGCAAACCCCACAAACCCCGCCCGCACACGGTAATTGGGGTCCTGAATTACCCGTTGTATATCGCTGGCCTTACGATTTTAGTAAGCCGGGGGCACCTAAAGATTTCATCCCACAAAATTCAGATTGGGGCTTACCCAAAGAAGAAGATGCGAACCCAACAACAGAAAAGCCAATAAAAGTATGAAGTTTTTAAGCATATTAAGAACAAAGCCTTGGCTGGTGCCTGAGCAAAGGCCTGAACTAATTCAGCCCAGTGGTATACGCAACGTTCCTGAGCCAATGATTGGATTAGGTCTTTTTCTTATTATTGCTGGGGCACTTTTTTTACTGTTTATAATCGGCTACCAATACAGAATGGATTATCAAGATTGGCAACCCGCACCAGAGCCTTGGCAATTGTGGGCAAACACCTTATTTTTGTTAATGGGTAGTATCGCTTTTCAAATTTCCAGTAATGCAGCGATTCAAAATAAATACCAACGGGCAAAAAAAATGCTTATGCTTGCAGGCATACTGACCTTTATATTCTTATTGGGACAAGTCTGGGCTTGGAGTGTTATGAACGGTTCGGGTTATAGCGTCAAAGCCAATCCGGCCAATAGCTTTTTCTTTTTAATTACTGGCGTTCACGCTGCACATATTATGGGCGGGTTAGTGGCTTGGTTAAGAGTACTCAAAAAAATAGATCGAAGTAGTGATGAACACAGCATTCAATTATCCATTAAGTTATGCGCTATGTATTGGCATTTCTTCTTAGTCGTTTGGTTGTTTTTATTTTATATGTTGCTAGTGACTTAGTTAACTCTAGAAAAATAATTAACTTATACGAGGTATCAGCAATGGCTCATACTCAAAATATCGATTCCGCCTCTGGCGTATCTGGCCTTAAAAAAGACTGGTCCTCCGATAAAGAAGTGTTTAACAGTGTGTCTTGGGGTAAAGGCATGATGTGGATATTTTTATTGAGTGATACCTTTATTTTTAGTTGTTTTTTGATTTCTTATATGACGGTGAGAATAACGGACACAGTCAACTGGCCAATACCTAGCGAGGTATTTGCACTGGAAGTATTCGGTACAAGCGTACCACTTATTCTAATTGCAATTATGACATTTATTCTTATCACCAGTAGCGGCACAATGGCCATGGCCGTTAATATGGGATATAGACGCGACAAAAAAAAAACCGCCCTGTTATTAATTTTAACCGCGATCTTAGGTACCAGTTTTGTCGGTATGCAAGCCTTTGAGTGGAGCAAATTAATTTCGGAAGGCGTTCGTCCTTGGGGTAATCCCATGGGCTCAACTCACTTTGGCGCTGCATTCTTTATGATTACCGGCTTTCATGGCTTACATGTATCAGCTGGTGTGATCTATTTGTTGTGGGTAGCTCAAAGAGTACTACGTGGTCATTATGATAAGTCTGGCGATTATGTCATTGTCGAAATAGTTGGTTTGTACTGGCACTTTGTGGATTTAGTTTGGGTATTTATTTTTGCATTTTTTTATCTTTGGTGAGGGAGGCTATTATGGTATCGAGTCAACAAAATATAGCAATCGAGGCAAATAATAATGTGACGCACCAAGAACATCCTCTAGGCATTTATTTTAAGGTTTGGACCTTATTGTTTGTACTAAGCGCCTGTTCTTATATGGTTGATTATCTTCAACTTCAAGGCTTTTTACGTTGGACATTGATCATTATCTTTATGTTGTTAAAAGCCGGTATTATTCTCGCCATATTTATGCATATGGCATGGGAACGTATGGCATTGATAACAGCAGTTATTCTTCCACCACTGCTACTCACATTCTTCATTGGCGTTATGGTGATTGAATCGAGCTATACCAATAGCACTCGCGTTATTTATATGGGTCAAAAGAATTTACCTCAGGTTTCTTATCATCATAGCGAGACGACTATAGAAGGTTCGTCAAATGCGTCATCTAATAACCAAAACTAGCAGAATAAATTATTTGTTCCGCTATTTACAAAAAACTATTGTTATCATTTGCGTCTTTTTAAGTCCATACGTATTTTCACATGGCGGAGTTACACCGACAAACGATGTCTGCGTCATTAGCCTGGGAAATTCATCGGCACATTTTGTAGCTTACCAACCAGAGACACGACAATCTCGAGAATACTGTGAAGATTTACCCGATATGGCAAACAGTATATTTGTTATAGATTTTATGCACGACATACTCAGTGCAATGCCAGTAGATTTTCGCATTGTCCGCGATGTAAAAAATGTCGGCTTATCAGCCACATGGGAGGACATACAAGCTATCCCTGATTTACACGCGGCTAGTGTTTATTATGCAGAGCCAACACAATACATCAATGGTTCGATGAACATCGATTACACCTTTAATTCAACCGGTACCTATATTGGTGTGATCGCGGCTCATGATATTTCTAGCGCCAAAGTTTACCGTGCTGTGTTTCCTTTTCGTGTAGGCGCAAAAGGTTTTTGGGATTATCTGCCTTACTTTATCGCATTATTAATTGCTCTTGAAGCATTCTACTGGCTGAATGGTGGTGGGGTGTCTAAGTTCGTAAAAAAAAATGATCAAATAAAAACAGTAATTTTTTTAAAAATAGTACAAAAAAAACCTAAGTCTTACTGACCAAGAAGTCTTTTTTTTTTCAATATCGAATAACAACAACGACTATTTTTATAGTATGTATTTGCGTATTACTGCGGGTCTTTCCCTTGCAATGGTATCCTCGAACACTTCGATTACTGCTTGCCGAAGTAGTGGGCGCAACAAGCTATAAGTCCGCACCCCCATCAAAAACATCAAATTCAAAAAATTTAAAAGAGTTGGATATTGGACAAGTTTGCCCTGATGATATAACCGGTGCCATAGCACAACAAGAGATCTCAGGTGCTGTTATAAACCCATCAAAAACCTGTATCGCTGACAATCCATATGCGCTTGAGTTTCCAAATAAGGTATTTGGTTATAGTGATTATGAATTAAATGTTGAGCCCTGTAGCCTAGCTATTACTTTTATCAATAAAGATAAAGTCCGACATCAATGGATGGTACATGGCCTACCTCGTTATTTATATGGTCAAGGTATGTTTCATTTGGAAGCAGCTGGCAGCAGAGAAATTGCAGGTATATTTATTGTTCCTAGCGATCACAAAACCTATTTGATTCATTGTGATATGGCTCAACATATGCAAAAAGGTATGAAAGCACAGTTGGTTGTCGGTAAAGGCAGCGGTAATTTATGGGCGATTCCTGGTATAAGTGCGGACTTTAATGGAGGGAATTATTTGCCAGAGAAAATTTGGTTTACAGGATTAGTTGTTTTTATATTTTCAGGAATGCTAGCGTACAAATTTTATAAGTAACAGGTTCTGGATACGATGCGTTTGAAAATTTATTGAAAGCTATCTATATAGAAAGCTAACGGGGGTACTTTATCCATCAAACTAATCTCAAAAAACATATGCAAATCATCAATAAAATAACTGGTTCGATGTAGGCTTAATAAGCCGCAATCGTCCCATCAATCCTTTTTTCGGTGCCACCACAAAGTACGCCGGTCTCGGGGTCTCGTATAATAATTTGCCCACGACCATAAATAGTAGGGTCTGCTGCAACGGTTGCATCGTGGCCTTTATCTTGTAGGCCTTTGACAATACTCGGCGCTAATTCGGGCTCTAAGCCGATGGCTTTATCACCAAACCACTGCCAACGCGGTGCATCTAATGCAGCTTGTGGGTTCATACCATAATCGATCATATTGCTAATCACCTGCAACTGACCTTGCGGCTGCATATAAGCACCCATAACGCCGAAGGGACCAATAGCTTGTTCACCCTTTGTGATAAAACCCGGAATAATCGTATGAAAGGTTTTTTTACCGGCCTGTAAAAAATTGGGGTGTTTAGGGTCTAGCGAGAAGTCAGCCCCACGATTTTGTAGACCAATGCCCGTGCCAGGGACTACGACCCCAGAGCCAAAGCCATGAAAATTACTTTGAATATAAGACACCATGTTACCGTCACTATCGGCCGTCGATAAATAAACCGTACCGCCTTTTTGTGGCGTGCCTACGCTTGGCATTATTGCTTGCTCGCCAATTTGGTCGCGACGAGATTGTGCATACTCCTCAGCTAATAAGTCATCGACACTATAGGGCATATGATCTGGCTGAGTAATAAAAGCCTGGCCATCGGTGAAGGCAAGCTTCATTGCCTCTATTTGTTTGTGTAGGGTCTCAACCGAATCGCGCTGATTTCCCTTTTTACCAAACTCATAACCTTTTAAAATATTCAAGGCCATCAATACCACCAAGCCTTGACTATTGGGTGGAATTTGCCAAATGTCGAAGCCACGATAATCAATCTTAATCGGGTCTACCCACTCCGCCTGGTAACGCGCAAGATCTTCTTTGCGAATTAGACCACCACTTTTGCGAGCAAACGCATCTATTTTATCGGCAAGCTCTCCGCGATAGAAACTCTCGCTGTAAGTATCTGCAATTGATTGCAGCGAGCACGCGTGAGCTGCTGATGAGAATAGCTCGCCGGGGCTGGGGGCACGACCGTCAAAAGAAAAGGTATCGAACCAACTCTTTTTTAGCACATCGTCAGTTAGCACTTTATTCATTAATCGGGCTTCTCTTGCCCAAAGATAACTAACCGTAGGAGAAACCGGAAAGCCCTCGCGAGCTAGGCGGATAGCGGGTGCCAGCACTTCAGCAAAGGGTAGCTTACCCCAGCGCTTATGCAGGCTTGACCAAGCCGCGGGAATACCCGGCACGGTGACCGGAAGCCAACCATGTACCGGCATTTTTGTCTGGCTGAGACCAACGCCATATCCCTGGGCACGCATGATCTCAGGCGTTAGGCCCGCAGGTGCAAAAGAGCTTGCATTTAAACCGTGTAATTTATCTTTTATCCAAACAAGCGCAAAGGCATCACCACCGATACCACAGCCCGTAGGCTCAACAACCGTTAAAGCTGCGGCGGATGCGACCGCCGCATCAACGGCATTACCGCCGGCCTTAAGCATCGACAAGCCAACTTCTGCTGCTAGTGGTTGGGAGCTTGCAACCATGCCATTTTTAGCAAAAGTTGCAGTTCTTCTTGACGAGTATGGGTAGTGGCTAGAATCGACATTAATCATAAAGGGCGCGGCACCTTAATTAACTTAAATATTAGGTTAATTTGGATTAAAGCAATGCTCGTGCGATTACTTTTAGGGAATCGGTAGTAGTATTTACTGAATATACATCTAGCCGGCTTTACTTAATAACACTGACTGCTTTGCTAACTATTGACTACTAATCCAAGTAATACTAACAGCAACAAATACACTGACTAAAATAACGGCGGCAATTGCATCGGCTTTAGCATCGCCTGTTTCGCGTTTGTAGACGCCCATGATTGTATTTTTTACATCTTCCCAGTTTGCATTGTCATCTAGCTGATTTAAAAGAGATGTTGCAGTTTGTTTAGCGCTCATATTTGTATCCTAATGATCATGTCATTATTGTTATGTTTGGAATCAATAAAGCTTTCAATGGCATTGATAAGACATCTAAAGCTCGGCCTAAGTAAAGCGGTACAGATGATATAAAGCAAATACTAATAAAGCAACTTATCGATGCTATGAATTGAACAATAAGCTGAATAATTAGCTCAAGACAACTTCGTGGGTATGACCAAGGTCTTACTAAGACACATCCGATAGATTATTTTTTGGTTGTTTAGTTGGCCCTTGATTCAATAGCTCAGCTAGACTTTTATCTAACTTCTCATATACTAAAGCAATATGAGCGCGCAATTGATACAGCTCATCAGTATAAGATAACGGTGCTGCTTGCCTCGTCACGTCTTCTTGCAACACGACTAGTCGGGCCAATAATTTTACCGAGGACTCTTTATCAATATCATCAATCATACCTTCTTCGATCTCTCGGAGATCGCGATACCAACGATAAATATAAGACCGAACTCGCCATCGATAGACTAATGGTAAGATTTTCATTAAAGGGATCATTAATGCCAGTAAAGGAATCAAAAAAACTTTTAATTGATTCACTAATACTGCAGCCCAAAAAGGTAGGTAACGTTGTAACAACGGTGGTCCGTAATCAAAATAACGCTTGGCACTGCTATCTAGTGGAAAATCAACATAACGCTCAGAGGGAAACTGCCTGGGCTCTTCGAATAGACCACCTTCACCATGTACTTCTTCTATCACTTGCATCAATAGAGCAACTAGCGCAGGGTGAATACCATCTCTCGCCGCTAAGGTTGCGGCCGCCGATAACAAATTAATATCTTTGTCGGGAATATTTCGACTAAAATCGATGACTCCTTGGGGCAATTCAACCGAAGATAAAAATCGATAGCGACGTGTATAAGCTTTTGCACGCTCGAAATCAAAGGGCGCAATTTCACTATTGGCTAGTAATGACTGTATCAACGGGGCATTAATCGATGAGACCACAAAGATATAATCAAGCTCGCCGCTAAGCAGCCGGCGAGCGCCCTCGTCACCATTTATTTCGATTAATTCGGTGTTGTCAGCGTTAATACCATTATTTTCAAGTAAGACACTCACCAGCGCACGCGTACCACTACCCTCTAAGCCTGCAGAAACACGCCTGCCCTTTAAATCGGCCACTTTAAACACAGCTTTTGACGTCGGCATAAATAACCATAGCGGCTCGAAATACAGACTTCCTAAAGAGACTAGGTGCTCGCTATCACTACTTGAATTTTTTATTGCCTGACCCGTACCACTTTGGACAAAAGCTAGATCTACCTCTGAATTTTTAAGTCGTTCGATATTATCGATAGAGCCCGAGGTACTCACTATATTTAGCTCAATACCCTTTTCGGCAAGCAATTTTTTATATTCAGCGGCGTAGGCATAATAAGCACCCGATTGACCTCCTGTAGCTATTGTTATGCTGCGTGGCGGGCTTGGCTTAACAAACTGATTAGCCAATAAAAAACCACCGATAATGAGTACGAGCCCTAAACCATAAATTTGTATATTTTCTTTCATAGTTTATTCTTCTTCGTTAAAACTAAAATATGTGAAATGACTAAACCGAGTAAATGTTACTCGCGTAAAAACAGTATATGCAATAAAAGGCTAAGCCATGTTAATCAAGCAAATATTACCAACTAAGCGTGTTTCAGGTTCACTACTTTTATCATCACTAACCTTAGTTTTATTATTTTCAGTCAATGTCCCTGCCAATGATATTAGCGACACCATGCGCTCTCATCCATCGAATTCATGCCCTAAATGGCTAGATGAAAGCTTTCGCAAGCTCCACTCTACCGAACAAATAAACCTATGCAAAGCATTTGCGGGCAAGCCATTACTTATTGTTAATACGGCCAGCCACTGTGGCTTTACCTATCAGTTCTCAGGGCTTGAATCTTTGCATCAACGCTACAAAGACAAAGGTTTAACTGTCATTGGATTTGCGAGCAATGATTTTAGACAAGCCGCTAAATCTGAAGCGAAGGCTGCGACTATCTGTTATGAGAATTATGGTGTCAGCTTTACGATGATGTCACCTATTTCTGTGAGTGGTGATAACGCACATCCTGTATTTAAAAAATTAGCTCGGCAAACTCAAGCCCCAAGTTGGAACTTTACTAAATTTTTAGTCAGCAGTGATGGCAAAAAAATTACTCATTTCAGCTCATCGATAGCGCCCGACTCACCCAAACTGCTCTCTGCTATAGAAGCGTTACTTTAACTTATTAGAGCTTATTGATTTTTAGGTTTAAATCCCCATCGCTCAAAAAAGTGATGCTCTCGAAGCTCTCCGCCCAAAGACGGATCATCTGGAATTAGCTGCGATAAAATTAATGACAGCACTGCAATAGCAGCGCCAATGTAGAAGACTAAACTGGCGTCGTGCAACCAAATAAAACCCAGCAAGGCAGGTAGGACAACGGCAGCTATATGGCTAATTGTAAAACTCACCCCCGCCGTTGATGCAATGTCAGCATCGCGCGCGATTTTTTGAAAATAAGTTTTTATTGCAATTGCAAAGGCAAAAAAGAAGTGATCGACAATATAAAGTGCACCTGCAATCGTTGAGTTCTCAACTAAACCATAAGACACAAACACAATAATCAAACCAATATACTCAATCGTTAATGCGCGACGCTCACCAATAACACCAATTAATTTTCCAATTTTAGCGGCAAAAAATAAATTGAAAACATAATTAGCCAAAAAAAGTAAGGCAATAGAAGCTGCAGAATAATTGAATTTTTCTACCAATAAGAAACCTGCAAACACAACAAATATTTGTCGGCGCGCACCACTTAAAAACGTTAGCACGTAAAACAACCAATAACTTTTACGCAACACTAAATGTTTATGCTGCGTTGTTTTTTGAGAAAACTGAGGAAAACTAACCGCAATAAAAGCAACGATAAGCACACCCAAACCACCAAATACGCTATAAATCACTATATAAGAGACATGAAAGTACTCAAGCATTAACCACAGAGAACCAAACACTAATATAGAACCCGCCGCCTTAACCGATAAGGCACGACCAAAAAAATGTGGCGCATCTTTTTTAGATACCCATTGGAGTACTAGTGACTGATGAATCGTCTCAAAATAATGAAAGCCAACGGACATAATCACCGTGGTGATATAAAGGCCGATAACTGAAGGAAAATAACCCGTCAAAATCACCCCCACCGAGAGCACCAATAACGACCATATAGCTAGGCGCTGCTCTTTAATAATGAGTAAGAGCCAAACCGCTGTAAATGCTAGAAATCCAGGTATCTCACGCAAGCTTTGCAATATTCCAATTTCTTTACCGGTAAACGCTGCGGCTTCTTTGCTGAAATTATTGATTAACGCCATCCACGTTGAAAAGATCAATGGCATTACAAAGGCCATTAACAATAATAAAAAAAAAGGTGTTTGGTAACGTTTAGGAAGGCCCATACTATGACTACCTTGCTTGAAGTTAGAGTGCAGTTAGAGTCGAGTTAAACAAGTCTATTAATAAACAACAAGCACTTAAATTCGGATAACAAATAAACGATAGAAAAATAAAGAGCAAAGAAAAGGTTAAGATGACTTAACTGTCTTTTAAAAAAATTAAGCCATCTTCTTTTATACAAAACCATGTATTAAAGATATCGAGTAAAACTATTCGCTAGCTGGCTTTTTATCAGCTAACTTGATGTGCAACTCACGTAATTGCTTACGATCAACCGCACCAGGAGCGTCTGTTAAAACGCAAGCTGCCGATTGTGTTTTAGGAAAAGCAATAACATCGCGAATAGACGCGCTGTTGGTCATCAACATTATTAAGCGGTCGAGACCAAACGCTAGTCCACCGTGTGGTGGCGCGCCATATTGCAGCGCATCGAGCAAGAAGCCAAATTTCTCACGCTGCTCTTCCTCGGCAATACCCAATACTTTAAATACCGCTTGCTGCATGGATTGATTATGAATACGAATAGAGCCACCACCTAATTCCGTACCATTGAGCACCATGTCGTAGGCGATCGATAGTGCTTCACCTGGATTTGCAACTAGCTCCTCTGCCGAGCAAGCAGGTGCCGTAAATGGATGGTGAATAGATGTCCAACCATTTTCGGTCGGCTCGAACATTGGGAAGTCAACAACCCAAAGTGGTGCCCACTCGCAGGTATAAAGATCGAGATCCTCACCTAATTTACACCTAAGTGCACCTAAAGATTCCGATACTATATTTGCTTTATCGGCACCAAAGAAAATCAGATCGCCATTTTCGGCATTTAAGCGCTCTAAAATCGCGCCGCGTACATCGTTCGGTAAAAATTTAACAATAGGTGATTGCAAACCATTTTCTAAATCCGACTTATCGTTAACTTTAATGTAAGCCAAACCTTTTGCGCCATAAATGCTCACAAACTTCGTATAATTATCGATTTGTTTACGACTCAGTTTTTCGTTGCCACCCTCTATTTTTAGGGCAGCAATACGACCCTTAGGATCATTAGCAGGGCCTGAGAACACTTTGAAATCAACTTCGGTCATTAGATCTTTAATGTCAACTAGCTCTAAAGGAATCCGTAAATCGGGTTTGTCTGAGCCGTATTTTGCTATCGCTTCGCTATAAGGCATGCGAGGAAAGTCACCTAAATCGACATCCTTCATCGTTTTAAATATTTGAGTAATCATGCCCTCTGTCACTGACATGATTTGCTCATCACTCATAAATGAGGTTTCGATATCGATTTGAGTAAATTCGGGCTGGCGATCTGCACGCAGATCTTCATCCCGAAAACATTTAGCAATTTGATAATAGCGGTCAAAACCTGCAACCATTAATAACTGCTTAAAAATTTGTGGCGATTGCGGCAAAGCGAAAAACTGGCCTTCATGAGTACGTGACGGCACTAAATAATCGCGCGCGCCCTCAGGTGTAGCACGCGTTAGTATCGGCGTCTCGATATCTAAAAATTCGTTTTCATCGAGATAATTACGAATGGCATTGGTCACTTTAGAGCGAAAACGTAAATTGTTTTGCATCTCTTGACGACGTAAATCTAAGTAGCGAAACTTAAGACGTACATCTTCGCCCACATTGCTGTGTTCGTTCAATGGAAATGGAGGAGTCTCGGAAACACTGAGTATTTCAAGCTCTGTGCCATACACTTCTATCTCACCCGTCGCCATATCTTTGTTAACGGTTGCGCCATTACGAGCACGTACTTTACCCGTTACTTTGAGCACATATTCACTGCGCACTTTATTGGCTAAGGCAAAATTTTCTTGGCCATCAGGATCAAACACTACCTGTACGATGCCATCGCGATCACGAAGATCGATAAAAATAACGCCGCCATGATCACGTCGACGATCGACCCAGCCACATAAAGTAACGGTTTGGTCGATATGTGTAGTGTTTAGTGCACCACAGTATTCACTGCGCATAGTGTTTCCTTTAATAATTATGAAGTCACCCTATTGTTAGAACGTGACCCTTACTGTTTGACTGTTGTTAAGATTAACGCCTTCAACATATTGACGCTCACCTGGCTTAATCGGCTTTTGCAGCTTTAGCTGGCTTTGACTCTGCAGATGCCTTTGTAGGCTTCGCTGCTGGCGCTGAAGGGGCGCTGGCATCACCGGCTAAATTCTTTTTATTACCCGATTTGAAATCTGTTTCGTACCAACCGCTACCGGCTAATCTAAAGGCTGCCGCAGATACTTTTTTAATCAACGCTGCGTTGCTACATTCTGGACAATCGACTAAAGCCTCATCGCTCATTTTTTGTAATGCTTCAAACTCGTGGGCACAATCACCACATTGGTATTCATAAATCGGCATAAAGAATAATTCTCACAGATGAATAACTAGTTAACTTCTCAGTTTTGAAGCTGCGCAACTGAGCTCCTGGATTCTATAGATTTAAAATGACTCACAAAAAGCGTAAATTCAAAGGGCGCCATTATACCTTAGCCGTCATCTAGTCGAAACCCGAATTTACTGCTTTTACTCCGCTATCGAGACCAAATCATAGTTAATTCAGCCAACCTTTAGTCGAAACTCGAATTTACTGCTTTTACTCCTCTAT
>CAXMPB010000045.1:0-2192 GCA_964195035.1 Cellvibrionaceae bacterium
TGCTGATGAAGGTGCTTAATAGTCATTACGCTCGTTATTTAAATAAAACCTATCGACGCAGTGGCACGGTATGGGAAGGGCGGCATAAGTCGAGTTTAATACAAGTGGATGCTTATTTATTGCGTTGTTATCGTTATATCGAACTTAACCCCGTACGCGCTGATATGGTTGTTACGCCAGAGCAGTATAAGTGGTCGAGTTATCGTTATCACGCATGGGGTGAAGAGAATGGTTTAATCGAGCCGCACCAAGGGTATTTGCAATTGGCTTCTAACGGAGTTGAGCGACAGTTCTTGTATAGAGAGCTGTATAAGCATTGCTTAAGCGAGAAAGACTTACATGAAATGGATAATAGTTTTATGTATAGCATGCCCTTGGGTGATGACCGTTTTAGTGAGCAGATTGAAAAAGTAGTCGGTAGGAAATTAGGTTTTGCTAAAAGAGGGCGGCCAAGACAGTCTCAATTAACTGTTGGTTAAAAAATAAAGCGAACCACATCAGTGATTCGCTTTATTAGCATTAGCTGTGGCAGCCAAGGTTTTAACTATTGCTAGCGGCCTCTTTCTTTGTGTTTGCACTTGTACTGCTAAGCAAAACAATACCAAAGCTGTCTAAAATTTCTTTATCAAATATAGCAACAATGGTTGCGTTTTCAAAAGCAAGATTAGCTTCGTCCTTCTCGGTGTCCATAGCAATAAGCATTTGAACAGGCGGTTTTATTAATGGCTCAATCAGATATTTTTTGAATGCATCCGAGTCCTTTGTCATTCCAGCTTCCATGTAATGCTTGGTTAACAGTAGAGAGGCCCAGCCAATCATCTGTTTTTCGTTTTCGTTAGCATTGGATCTCATGTGGTTGTTGACCACCCATAAGAACTGCTTTTTTTCTCGCATGTTATTTTTCCAATAACTTTTTTCATCGTTATAGGTGGTGTTGATAAAGCTTAAAATAGTTTTATGAAAATTAGTTTCAATGTCTTTTTCTACTCGTGCCAAGCTGACACCTTCTGGGTATTCATTTGTATGCCAGCGTGCGAAGTAGCGGCCTATGCCTCTTTTAAAAAAAGCCAATGCTGGTGATATTTTTTCAATATCTGTTGGGTGAGGGGTTTGGTCTAAAACGCCTAATGTAGCGGCAGCATAAAAATAACAAGGTTCCGTATACGGCGTATTTGGATCTATTTTTATGGTGCTGTGTTTCCCCGTGATTATTTGTATACCCAAATCTTTGGTATCAATATCTGAGGCGAAATTATACGCTTGAATAACCGCGTCATCACCGCATATTGTACTGTCAATCTTTAGTGAGGTATCGGCTATTGCTGGCAAAACGAAGACTGCCATTAGTGCCGCGAGATTTATTCTAAGTAGTTTATGATTGAAATATTTCATTTTTCCTCCGTGATATTTCCGCAAGCATCCATACTAAATGTCGCTGGTCTACGTGAGAGTAGGATTGAATAACCGACAATGGTGTGCAGAGTTTTATATTATTATTTTTATAAGTAGTGAAATTCTTGTGTCGATAAATGTGTTGTATCTATAAGTCACTTGTACCAACAACAAAGCGTTTGGAGTATATAATATTGGCATGGCACTTGCTATAGATGCATTGCAGAATGCTGTAGCAGTGAAATTCTTTGTCATGTCATATGGCCATTAAAGCTTTTCTAAAATTATGTTTGCCACAATTAAAAATTTTTTCTACTGTCAAATATCACAAAGTATCGATAACCGATTGTATTTCAGTCCAAGAATGCACACTGATAGTCCGGTTGGCAGTTGGTCAAGACCTACTTTAGTGGAGGTGAGATATTCTTTAGAAAAATAAAAAATCCTAGTAATGCAGGCTTTTTAGTCAGTAGGTTGAAAAAGTAGTTGGTAGGAAACTAGAGTAAGTTCACTCCGGAGCCTTTAAATTTTTATATTTTTATATTTTTTATTTTTAGGCCAGTCAGCAAGTAATAAAAACGTCAGCTTGTTGCTAGATGCTAACGTTTTTATTAATACGCGTGACTCATTGGTCAGCTTGTTGATCAACCGATTTCTTACAGCTTTCAGGAGTATAGCCAAAGCTACTATTACCTGAGGAGCGGAATTTAAAAAATTCTTTGTCCATCATGCAGTACATGTCTTCACCAAGATCTTTATTAGTAAACAGGTTAGTCATCACCTCTTTCGATGGGTAAATA
>CAXMPB010000046.1:0-4138 GCA_964195035.1 Cellvibrionaceae bacterium
GGGTAACTATATTGTTAGTCTTGGTAGTGTTGTGCGTTGGCTGGCAGAGCAGGCAGAAGAATTAGAAGTCGATATATTTCCAGGATTTGCCGCCGTTGAGATTTTATATAATGACGATCTCAGCGTTAAAGGTGTTGCTACAGGCGATATGGGCCGAGCTGCTAACGGCAAAGAAAAGGATGGTTTTCAGCCGGGTATGGAGTTACATGCTAAATACACTGTTTTTTCAGAAGGTTGTCGCGGACATTTAGGTAAGCAATTAATAACAGCGTTTGATCTCGATAAAGATAAAGACCCACAGCATTATGGTATTGGTATTAAAGAGATCTGGCAGATAGATCCATCAAAACACGATGCGGGTGTGGTTTTACATGGGGCAGGTTGGCCGCTACAAGATAATGGCGCATCGGGTGGATTCTTTCTTTACCACTGTGAGAATAACCAAGTGGTTGTTGGTTTAATTACCGACCTAAACTATAGCAACCCACATCTTAGCCCTTATGATGAGTTTCAACGTCTTAAGCACCACCCTGTGATCGCGAGTATCCTCGACGGTGGCGAGCGTGTTGTTTATGGTGCGCGTGCAATTACCAAAGGGGGCATCAACTCACTACCTAAAATGACTATGCCAGGTGCATTAATTGTAGGTTGTGATGCGGGCACCTTAAATTTTGCAAAAATTAAAGGCACGCATACAGCAATGAAGTCGGGCATGATTGCCGCCGAGACTTTAGTAGCAGCTTTTGTAGCGGGTGATAACGGTGGTTCGGACCTAAGCGCTTACGCCGATAACTTTAATGCTTCTTGGGTACAAAAAGAATTACATGAGAGCCGAAGCTTTGGTGCTGCAATGCATAAATTTGGCATGTACTTAGGTGGCGCCTATAACTTTATTGATCAAAATGTCTTTGGTGGTAATTTACCCTTTACCCTACATGATACAAAAGCAGATCATGAGCAATTAGTGAAAGCGTCGCTAGCCCCTAAGATTGAATATCCCAAACCCGATAATAAATTGAGTTTTGACAAATTATCGTCTGTATTTTTATCGAATACCCATCATGAAGAAGATCAGCCAGTTCACTTGATTTTAAAAGACAGTGCTGTGCCTATTAGCTATAACCTAGCCTTATACGATGCACCCGAACAGCGTTATTGCCCGGCGGGAGTTTATGAAATTGTTGATGATGGGCCAGAGCCAAGATTACAGATCAACGCACAAAATTGTGTGCATTGTAAAACCTGTGATATTAAAGATCCTACTCAAAATATTGTTTGGGTTGCACCTGAGGGATCAGGAGGACCAAATTATCCGAATATGTAGGTCTCTTAGTCTGCAGGGCTGTTAATAGCTGGGCTTGTTAATACAAGATACAGCTAGTTTTAGAAGCGGATATATTGATAGCCCTTACTGTTTTAGCGTATATTTTGACAGTAAAAGATATAATTTTATAGGAAGAAGACCTTTATGAAAAAAGAAGTAAAATCTTTTTTGATCGGCTTAGTTATTTTTATACCTTTTTGTGTGTTTACCGCCGAGTGGCGATTTCTTCAAATATTGATTTTATTATTGTTTCTTGTCTATGGTGTTGGTTTTTTCTTCTTAAAAGAATTTAAAAAATATATTCCGCTATCGGCTGCTTTTTTTATTGCACTTTGTTGCAGTATTTTTATATACCCTTTATTGATAACAATTATTTAAAATCACAAGATAAATTAAACTTTAAGTGTGGGTAATTTTACCATTTTCCAGTACCCCTCTAATAATTTTGCGATCTCAAAAAAATTAGCCCCCATCTCACTTTTAACAAAATAACCCGAAATATGTTCTTGGTAAGTTGCGGTTATATCTTGGTCTGCATCCGACGTGGTTAAGATGAAAACAACAGCATGCCGATGTATAGGATGTTGGCGTATTACTTTTAAAAACTCAATGCCACCCATACGTGGCATGTTCAAATCAAGCAAAATAACATAGGGTTGATTAATTGAATTCTCTAGTAAGTCGAGAGCATCCAAGCCATCTCTAGCACGCATGATTGGGTTGGTGATCTTATGTTTTTTAAAAGCACGTTCAATGCCTTCTACATCAATATCATCATCATCTACAAGTAACAGTAGAATGTCTTCAGCGTTGCTCATTCGATTATACCTTGAGATATTTAGCGGTGATCAGTATTTACAGATAGTTTGAGAAAGGTTTCAGCTACCAATAGGCCATTTTATACAAAAACGGGCACCACGTGTGCCGTCTGAATGTATACTAATTCCCCCCTTATAGCGATGTAATATTTTTTTAATGATCGCGAGCCCCATACCACTTCCTTCGACCTTATCTCGCGGCTTTAATGTTTGAAAAATCTGAAATGCACGCTCGTGTAAGTTGGGCTGTATACCGGGGCCATCATCTTCAACATCAATAATATGATGTGCCTCGGTGCTATCGTAACTGATAGTAATGGTCCCAGTGACTTTGTCGTGATGTTTGACTGCATTATCAAGAAGATTTCGAACAATGATCTCAAGTGGTTTACGAGGGATAATAATTGAATTTTTAGGGACGTTTAGAACCGTTTTAAAACCAAAGGGATTAACGTTGAGATCAAATAGCTCAGAAAAAACAGCTTCTAAATCAACGAGTTCTTCAGTCTCATTGAGTTGTGAAATACGAGAGTAAGACAATAGGTCATCGAGCAGTGTCCCCATGCGTAATACACGGCTTGCCATTAAGTCTAGATGATTTTTAGAGTCTTCGGGAATAAGGTCTTCGCAATCTTCTTTTATCCAATTGGCAAGCTGCTGTATACCGCGTAGGGGAGCCTTTAAGTCGTGAGAGGCGATATAGGCAAACTGTTCTAGTTCTGTGTTGGTATGCGATAATTTCTCAACGAGTTCGGCTTGCCTAAGCTCTGCCATTTTAAGCTCGGTAATATTTTGTGCGCAAACAAAAAGGAATGAGTCTTTTGATACCGGATCAGTATAGGGAATCTTGTCTGTGCTCACCCAAAGCTTAGGGCCATCAATGGGTGTATGTTCTTCGATAATATTTAACTGGGGTTTATTGGAACGAATAACTTCAAGATCATCATCGTGATATTTTTTTGCCACCTCCGGAAATAAGTCATAAGTATCTTTGCCTTCAAAGTCTGCAATCGTGCCACCCATTGATTCTGCAGCTTGTTTGTTTAGGCGTAATATTTTGTTGTTGTCATCTTTATACCAAATTTTTACAGGAACATTATTAAAAATTAGCTGTAAATCTTGTTGTTGCTTACGAATTTTTTCATCGCGGTTTTTTTCAATAGTAATATCTTGCACAAAACGATGGTGTCCAATAAATATCCCTTTGTCATCGTTGCGTTTAACCAAAGTGATACGAATAAAAATTAAACTGCCATCTTTCTTTAAGGCCCGAACATCAACACTTGCTTTGCCTTGATCTTTCATCTCTTGCTGAGCTTTTTTAATAACAGGCCATTCATCGGGGTGAACGTTTGTGAGCGCAGATTTTCCTTGAAGTTCTTCTTGTAAATGTCCAGTTATTTTACTGCCGGCATTGTTAATCGATACATAATTATCATTAATGTCAATGACTGCAATACCTTCAACGGCCGATGAAATTGCTTGCTGGATTGTTGCTAATGCTTGATAAGGCTCAACGATAATGCGGCGGCCTAGAAAGAATAAAATAGTAAAAATAATAACAAAGCCGATAAAAATGCTCGCAATAATATTGTTGAGTATCTCTTGTTTTTTATCTAAAACAATAAGATGATCGCGGGCATAGGTAAAGCGAATCTTGTAGGGATAAATAACTAATGACTCCTCAAAAGGAATCTTCACATGCTGGGTGTCAGAGTTGATACTTCGTGTATTAATAGAATATTCAATAAAAGCATCAGAGTATAAATGATCATTGTTTGCGTAAATGATGTATGGATCGGCTGTTATACGAGCAATGATTATGCCTTCTATACCCGCCCCATAAAAAACAGGTACTGCTAATTCAAATTTTGGTTTAGGTGAGTCGGCTATATTTAAGTGGGCCGTACTAGTACTGCTAGATAATAATGAAAGGGCCCATTTAAAGGGCATGGTTGTAGATGGTTTTGGAATGGCTGGATTATCAGTATCTAAC